>JACPPP010000299.1 GCA_016190935.1 Armatimonadota bacterium
CATCTATATGGCAGACTCAGACAAACGCGGCCATATCAATGGATACCGCGCGTACACCCACGCCTGCTTGCCTCTGAAATAGACTTTAGATAGTGTCAATAACGTCCCCGACACGAACAATGCAACTCCGACCCCCCAAATACCGACCCAAAGCGCCTTCCTGACCCCGCCAACACCAAATCTCCCTACCACATTCGCCCACCCTGGACTCAAAACTATGTCTACTCTCGGATTGGGGTGTTCGCAAAACCCTTCTAACTTTGACCGATTTCTGATATAATAGATGCGGGAAATGAAGGCCCACAAAGAGCCGCAGCGAGCAGCCCGCGGCCTTTTGTAATGTACAAGAGAAAGTCAGCATGTACTACGCTAAACCGCTTGCAAAGCTGGTGGGAGAGTTGGAGAAGCTCCCGGGAATCGGTCCGAAGTCTGCGCAAAGGCTTGCGTTTCATATTCTGCGGTCGCCGGAGGATGAAGGAAGGCGGCTTGCGGAAGCCATTACCGAAGTTAAATCTCAGATCAGGCTCTGCTCCGTGTGCTTCAACTTCACGGACAGGGACACCTGCGACGTCTGCCGCGATCCCAAACGCGATAGGAGTCTGCTCTGCGTAGTTGCGGAGCCGCGCGACCTCGTGGCGATGGAAAAGACGAACGAATATAAAGGTCTCTACCATGTCCTGGGCGGAGTCATATCTCCGATGGACGGCATCGGGCCGGATATGCTCAAGATTCGAGAACTTACGTCGAGGCTCGACAAGGATGGCATCAAAGAGATCATTCTCGCCACCAACCCGACCGTAGAGGGCGATACTACGGCGATGTATCTCGCCGGACTGATAAAGCCGTTCGGGATAAAGGTGACCAGGATCGCCCACGGAATGCCCGTTGGAGGCGACCTCGACTACGCCGACCAGGCGACGCTCATCCAGGCGCTCGAGTGGCGGCGAGAAATGTAAAATAGGGGCCGGGGGCCGGTTGAGCCTGACATCCGACATCCGACTTCAGACCTCCAATCAAAAGGAGCCAGTAGTATGGGAAAACTCAAAGAAATCCGCTGGCACGGAAGGGGCGGCCAGGGAGCTAAGACCGCAGCTCTGCTTTTTGCCGATGCCGCGCTCTCGGAGGGCAAGTACATCCAGGCCTTTCCGGAGTACGGACCGGAGCGGACAGGCGCGCCGGTGCAATCGTTCAACCGAGTCAGCGACGAGCCGATCACTATCCACTGCCACGCGAAGAATCCCAATGTAGTCGTCGTGCTCGATCCGACTCTGATCGGCTCGGTGGACGTCACGGCCGGACTGGCCCCGGATGGGGTCATCATTGTAAACACTAATCAGCCTGCTTCAACCATAAGAGAAAAGTTGAAGCTCAACGGGCGCAAACTCTATACGCTGGACGCCTCGGCCATCGCTAAAGAGACGATAGGGCGCGACATCCCGAATACTCCTATGCTCGGCGCGCTCGTCAAAGTCACCGGGCTACTATCTTACGAGACGATTACTGAAGATACAAGAAGGAAGCTCGAAGTCAAATTCCGCAATAAACCGGAGGTCATTGAGGGTAACCTGAAGGCAATCGAGCGAGCCTACAACGAAGTTAAAGAGGGACAGTGACAAGAGACGAGTGACAAGTGACAAGTGGCAAGTGTGAAGTGAGCAATTATATGCTTCCGCTCTTAGCCCGAATTATTCACGATCATCAGCAGGCTTCGGCATCCTTCGACAGGCTCAGGATGCGTAGTAATGGGCTCAGGATGCGGTCCGAAGCAACTGCTGATGCATAATCCGGGTTAGCGAGATGAAGCATATAACGTAGCGTAAGGCAGGTATCGGGGTAAGGGTACCCCGATACAACAGGAAGGTTGAGGTTGCGGGTCTGAATTCTAACCCCCAACCCCCAACCCCTATTTGATGGAGGCAAACATTGGCAAAAGTGCTGCAAGAAGCCACAAAGATGACACAGGTACAGAAGATGGTGAAGAAGGCGCTGACAGGTAACGAGGCTGCAGCCTATGCTATGCGGCAGATAAACCCGGACGTCGTCGCCGCGTATCCGATTACCCCAGCGACTGAGATAGTACAGATATACTCGAGCTACGTCGCCGACGGGCTAGTTAATACTGAGTTTGTGGCGGTCGAGAGTGAGCACTCGGCTATGAGCGCCACTGTCGGAGCGTGCGCAGCCGGCGGAAGGGCCATGACGGCCACCTCTTCCCAAGGGCTTGCCCTCATGTGGGAGATGTTGTATATTGCCGCCGGTCTCAGGCTTCCAATCGTAATGCCGGTGACAAACCGCGCGCTTTCGGCCCCGATCAACATCCACGGCGATCACTCCGATACGATGGGGGCGCGCGACGCAGGCTGGATTCATATCTTCAGCGAGAACTCACAGGAAGTCTACGATAACATAATCCAGGCTATTCGGATAGCCGAGCACAAGGATGTACTTCTGCCGGTTATGGTGACCATGGACGGGTTCATCATCAGCCACGCAATGGAAGTTGTCGAGGTGGCGCCTGATGAGCTTGTGAGCAAGTTTGTGGGAATCTACAAACCCGATAGGTACCTGCTTGACATCGACAACCCGATGACGATGGGCGGACTCGACTTCACCGACTACTACTTCGAGCACAGGCGGAGCTTGGCGGAGCCTATGTTCCACGCGAAGGAGCATATACTCGCGGTTGCGTCCGAGTTTGAGCGCGAGTTCGGACGCAAATATGGCCTCTTCGAGGAGTATAGGATGGACAATGCCGAGTATGCAATAGTCGTGCTGGGATCGACGGCAGGTACGGCGAAGGTGGCTGTGGATGAACTTCGGGAGCAGGGCGTGAAGGCCGGCATGATCAAGGTCAGGATTTTCAGGCCGTTCCCGTACGATGAGATTGCCCATGCCGTCTCCGAGTGCAGGGCGGCAGCGGTTTTGGACCGCTCGGACGGACTCGCAGGCCGCGGCGGACCGGTCTTCGGCGAGGTTCGCAGCGCTATCTGCGATATGGAGAAGAAGCCGGTCACAATGAACTACGTTTACGGCCTTGGCGGCCGCGACATCAACGTTGAGATGATTAAGAGCGTCTATAAGGATCTTCAGAGGGCTGTCGCGACCGGAGAGCGGGCGCTTGTGAACTACCTCGGAGTGAGAGACTGATATGGCGAATATAAAAGAACTTGCAAAACAGGAAGAAAAACTCAGCGCCGGACACAGGGCGTGCAGCGGATGCACCGCGCCCATGGTTGTTCGGATGCTTTATATGGCGGCGGGGGACACGCCTCTCGTCATCGGGTGCGCTACAGGATGCCTTGAAGTGACTACGACGATATTCCCGAACACGTCCTGGAAGACGTCGTTCATTCACAGCGCATTCGAAAACTCCGCGGCGACGGTCTCGGGCGTGGAGGCTGCGTACAAATCGCTGAAGAAGCAGGGCAGGTATGACAGGGACGTCCGCTTTGTGGCCTTCGGCGGCGACGGCGGAACGTATGACATTGGCTTCCAGTCGCTCTCCGGTGCGATGGAGCGCGGGCACAATATGGTCTACGTGTGCTACAACAACGAGGCCTACATGAACACCGGGGTCCAGCGTTCGAGCGCGACGCCGAAGTTCGGGGAGACGACGACCAGCCCGGTTGGCAGCGTGGAGCCGGGCAAGAAGCAGTTCCCGAAGGACCTGACCGAGATTATGGTAGCCCACAGCATCCCTTACGTCGCTCAGGCCAGCCCGAGCATGTGGAACGACCTCATCACCAAGTTCCAGAAAGCTCTGAACTGCGGCGGGCCGGCGTTTGTCAATGTGCTTTCCCCGTGCAGGCTGGGATGGGCGTTTCCGAGCGAGAAGGCGGTCAGCATCGGGAGGGACGCCGTTAATACCTGCGTGTGGCCGCTCTACGAGGTGGTGGACGGGCAGTACAAGATCACCTACAAACCGCGTGAGAAGAAGCCTGTAGATGAGTATCTGAAGCAGCAGACGCGATACAGGCATCTGTTCAGGCCGGGCGGCGAGGCTGCCCTTGCAGAGATTCAGGCCAACGTAGACTCCAAGTGGGAGAGGCTAAAAAGGCTGGCCGGCGAGGCGTAGGAACTGGAGCCAGGGGATTTCAGATTTGAGATTGCAGATTTCAGATTGAATTCGCAGGTCCTTGATCGCCGGGGAGATTCCTCCCCGGCGCAAGTTCCCCGGACATCTGTCCGGCCCCTGGCCCCCGGCTCCCGGCCCCTGCCGAAGGCTGATAGCTGACGGCTGACAGCTAAAAATCCGCTAAAGCGCGTGCTGAAGGACAATTATTTGCCTCTCTTTGGGTATGTCCTCCTTCTTGAGTTCGAGTGTGGATGAATCGAGCCGCGTGACGTTAGGCTTGCCATCAAGGAACTCATCAACACCTGCGATGGGAAAGTCGACCTTGTCCGTCTTAAAATGCATGGGGATGACTATCTTCGCCGCAAGCTGCTCGGCTACTTTCCAGGCTTCCTGCGGCCCTATGGTGAAGTGGCCTCCCACCGGCGCGAGAAGCACATCGACCGAGCCGACCTCCGCTGCCTGATCCTGATTCAGCACGTGACCCAGGTCTCCCAGATGGCATAGCTTTATGCCATCGACGGTGAAGGTGAACACGGTATTCTTGCCCCGCTCCGCGCCACCGGAGGTATCGTGCAGAGTGGGCACGCCGTAAAACTCGATGCCCGCAACGACGAACTCCCCCGGCCCTCGTACTATTATTGGAGCGCCGGTGACCATCTTGGTCGAGAAGTGGTCCGCGTGCTCGTGTGTGGCGACAATCACATCGACGGGTTCATTGAGCGCGCCGTATCTCAGAGCACCATCGTAAGCGCCGGGCTCATAAGGGTCCGTAATAATCCTCGTGCCCGAATCGGAAGTGACGAGAAACGACGAATGTCCTAGCCACTGGATCTTCATGCTAACCTCCAACCTGCTCCATCGTGCCCTTCAGCACCTGCGCGCTGTTTCTTAGAGCATCCTTCTCCGGCTCCGATACGGCTGGCTCAATAACCTGCAGCGCGCCATCGCACCCGACTATGGTGGGAAGAGAAAGGCATATATCGCTTATCCCCAGCGCGTCCTGCTGTAGTGTCGATACCGGCAGTACCGCTCGCTTGTCGAGCAAAATTGCATCGACCAGCTCCCGAATTGCGACTCCGACCGCATAGCCGGCTCCACCCTTCAGCCTGATGACCTCCGCGCCGCTCTTCTTCGTAAAATCAAATATACCCTGAACCTCCTCTTTTTCATAACCTGGGAAGCTCTCGATTGCAGCTCCATTGATTGTCGCGCTGCTCCAGATTGGAACCATGCTGTCCCCGTGCTCTCCAAGGATGAGCGCGTTCACACATCTCGGATCGACGTTGAAGTGCTCTGCCAGAAGAGACCTGAAGCGCGTGGTATCTAGCAGTGTTCCGAGACCGATAACCCTGCTCGGCGGCACGATTTTGGCATCGACTGCGAGTTGGGTCAGGATATCCACCGGATTGGATACCACGAGTATGATGGCTCCTTTCGGCAGGGCTGCCTTTTTCACGTCCTCAAGTATGCTGCGGAACAGCACGACATTGCGATTGATCAGTTCGAGCCTGCTCTCATCCGGCTTTCTTCTCAGCCCCGCTGTGATGAGAACGATGTCGGAACCGTCAATTGCCTCGGGACCGCCGGCGTAGATCTTCTGCGATGCTGTGAGAGACGAGCCGTGCCTGAGATCGAGCGCCTCGCCCTCGGCCATATCTCGCGCGACATCGACTAATGCCATCTCCCGGGCCAGGCCTCCAAGCTGCAGAGCATACGCAGCATTCGATCCGACTCGCCCGCCGCCGCCAATGATGCTGATTTTCATTTGAAGAACTCCTCCTCGCGACAATTCGTTAAGTCTACTCGCTTTTTACCAGCAACATTATAGGCTCGGTCGGTTGGACTGTCAACGATATAAGCAATGAGCTATGAGCAATGAGCGATGAGCGATGAGTCGGGATAGGGGGTGATTTGTTTCTAGTGGCTCCTGAACCACAGAACGGATGAAATGGATATGAAACGGATGAAAGGGATGTTGGGGAGGGATTTCAAATCCCTCCCCAACGTAGGTTCATCCCTTCCTCTCATTTCATCCCTTCAGCGGTTCAGGAGGCATAGACACATCGAAAGTCAGCATCATGCTGTACCCAGGCAACACCTGGAAGGATATAGTATGGGCGCTTGGTGTCTGTTGGAAAGACCGTGTTTCCGAAGCCCCTAAATAAGCCGGCCTATAGTCTCACCGAGTAGACTGCGGTGTCCCCGGCCTCGAACTCCACCTTTGCGTAAGGCGCGGAGCGCAGATCGGTCGCGGATATCGAAGTCAGTTCGTCGATCTGGATCACGACTCCTTTGGGACGCGAGAAATAGATAATATAGCGCGCTCCGGTCCGGCGAAGATATTCGCGCTTCCATTCGTCAGGCGTGGACACATCGACGAACATCATCCACTCCCTGATTCTGTCTCCGTAGTCCGGGGTCTCGCTCCAGTGGCCGTAGTAGACACGGTTGCCGACGACCGCCGGGACGAACCGCGCCACATCGGGGAACGCAAGGACCGTATCGTCCGGCTCGGTATTGTCTCTAAGCCAGCGGAAGGCTTCGAGCTTCGTATTAGGGATGTAGACGGAGCAGAACGGAACCTGCCGGCTTTTACCGATGAAGTCGATGTCGCGAGCGATGAAGATCAGGTTCGACGGGATCGTTGCCGCAATTAGCAGAATAGTTGCTATCCCTCCCCACCTCGGGCCGATTCGCCTGACGAGTGCGACAAGAGCGATTGTGGCGAGTATCGCAACCGGCAGATGCAGCCCCATAACGAGCTTTCTCTGCTGGGCAACGGGCGCGTAAGGTATCATAAGGCCGGCTATAAACCAGACAGCGAGTATCATTGCGCCCCTCTTCTCTCGCACAGCTATCAACGCTCCCATTGCCGCGCCGATTAATAGAAGTCCATAGCCCATCAGATAAGCCCAGAATGCGGGCGAGAGCGCCTGTGTTTCCACCCGCTCCCTGAACACCGGTTCATAGCTGTAGAGGTACAACTGATACCCCACGGAGGGCAGCGCCATAGCCGCGGCAGCCGCGCTGAGTCCCACTATCCGCCAGGGAACCCGCCGCGTCCGCACGGTCTTTGCCGCCAGATAAGCCGCCCATACCACCCCGACGGTGACCATATCGTAGGTATGGACATTTCCGAGTAAAAGGAGCATAAGACCTGCAAGCGACGCGTCGCGCCAGGAGCCGGTCTCCTTCATCCTGAGCAGGAAATGGATGGACGCAATCATAAGGATGAGTCCCGCCAGAAACAGCGGGTTGGCATAGATGCTGAGAAAAGTGATCGCCTCCGGCTGCCACAGGTCCACAGGCCCCGTGAAACCCGGCATATCCGGCAGCATCCAGCCTATTCCTGAGGACAGCCCGACTACAGGCACGATGAGCAGCCTCTCAAGCCTGTCCTTGAGGAACCGGGGCGAAAACTTCCAAACAACCAGCAGGAGGGCTATTCCAAGCAAAATCCTTGCCAGATGGAACACCGCTGCAGGAGATAGATGGAAGAGCCTCGCCGTAAGGCCCAGCGCGAGGAAGAAGACGTTGAACTGAAGCGCGCGCTGAGGCTCGGTCGTGAATTGGTTGCGTATCATCCAGTTGCCGTCGGCTATCTGGAGAATCCATGAGGAATACACGCAGTCGTCGTCTATATTGACGACATACCCGCTGAACCTGGCGTGCTCAGGCTGGACCGCCGCCGCCACGATATAAGGCAGCGAGGCGGCCAGAACTATGACCAAAGCCCAGAACAGGATAGGGTAGGGGAGTCGAGTAAGGAGCAACCCGTGATGGGGCCGGATTTCAAATCCGGCCCCGCCGCACGGGGACGTGCGGCAGATATGGCCCGGCGCATGACGGGCCGGGCCATCGGCATCGGGGGGACGTGCGGCATATATGGCCCGGCGCGTGACGCGCCGGGCCATCGGCCTAATCGCATCCTGAGCCATGCTGAGCTTGTCGAAGCACGAAGGATGCCAAAGCCTGCTGATGCGCGTGAAGTCGTTCATCATTTCCGTCTCCGAACCGCAAGCGACCCGGCCGCAACTCCAACCGCCGTCGCGCCGAGGAGTCCGAGGAACATACCGACGACGAACGTGCCCGGCTCAAATCTGAATGTAACTGAATGCCCGCCGGGCTCGACTGTGACCGCCCGAAATATACCCTTTTCAACTGTGATACGCTGAGATACGCCGTCCACATCCGCCCTCCATCCCGGATAGTGTGTCTCGGCCAGCACAAGGCGCGAAGGCCCGGCTGCGTCTGTGACCAGGACACTGACTTCATTCGTGCTCCTCCCAGTTACCCAGGTACGGTCCGCCGTCTCGGCTCCGCCCGGCTTCGCCTCCGCCAACGGGACCAGATATGCCGCCTCGTCACCGCCGGGACTGGCCTTCCTATAAACCCGCAATGAGTCTGTGTCAAACACAGGCGCAAGCCCGGGCCTATTCAGCTCCTCCTGGGAAATGACAAACCCTGCCGTCCCCTTCGGCCAGCCCTCTACGTACTTTCGGATGAACAGCATGTTGCCGTTTTCTCTGGGGCTGGAATCCATCTGCAGCCGCTCATCAACGAACTCCTTGTACCTACGCGAGAAGAGCGAATCATAGCCCTGCATATCGTAGAATCCATAGACTGTGGCCGAGTTCGGCGGCAGGACAGCGTCGGGATGTTGGAAAAGACTCCAGCTATTGTTGATGGGCATCAGCCTGGTCTCGCGGGCGTTCCGCTGCAGCCAGTCGGTAAGTCTGGTTTTCCCATAAACCTGCTCAGGAGATGAAGTAGGATTGAAGCCCATCCCAAAGGAGAACAGATCGCCGATGGTGGCTGCCAGAATCAGCCCGGTGAACAACGGCCTGGGAATGAATCCGCCGGTGTAGAGACCCAGAACGCCGAATGCGGCAAGCAGTATCACTACGAAAGAGATGTACTGGCCGAAAGCAGCACCGATAACCTCTCCAGCGTCGATTCCAAACTCGGTAATCGCAGCGGTGGCGATGAATTGTCCTGCGAGAAAGAGAGTTGCGAATATGGCCGCAGCGACAGTCAGGGCGCGCCAGCCGAGCTTACGCCCGGTGGGGGCGTAGTCTTCTCTGGCGTGGTCTGCGAACCAGTGCGCTCCAAAGCCTGCCAGCATCGCCGCGGCAAAGCAGAAGAGGATTATCGTCCGGTTCGGTCCGCCGAGAGAACCGGTTCCGGGCAAGAGATAGTAACTGATGAGATTGACCGGCGCGCCGAAGGCAAGCAGGAATCCTAGAAGCGCGAGCGCAAGGAAGAAGCCGGTGCTGCGCCACCTGATGGTGAAAACCGCGCCGACGATTGCAAGGATGAGCGGAGGAAGCCCTATGTACATCGCGTATTCCATATAGTTCGCCGCGCTGCCCGCCCAGTATGAGTTTGTTGAAGGATTTCCATAAAAGTTAGGCACAAAGAGTGTAATGAAGTTCCGGGCCGGGATTGCGTTGGACACATATCTCTCGTACCCTTCCGCGGAAATGGTCCTGACTCTGTGCGACAGCCCCGCCAGTTCGAGGGTTGGAAGGACCTGCGGGGCCGCGATCAAGAATGCGACGGCAAGCGATAAACCGGCGAGGAGCAATCCGTGCGGGATCGTTTCACGCCCGTAAGCTCTGGCTCGCGCTGCAATCAGCCATATCCACCACAGAAGAGCAGCCCCAACCACATAGGACGCAATCTGGAAATGCCCTCCAAGAATCGAGACGCCGATTGCCAGCCCGGCGAACACAGCGTAGGCCGAATTTCCAAGATCGGACGACCGCAGAATCAGATAGAATATGAGCGGAAGCCAGGTTGCGACATTTACAATGCTCGGCAGCTCCAGCCAGGCTACCATGAACCCGCTGAACGCAAAAGTCGTCCCCGCCACCATGGAGCCGAACCAGCCGAGGCCCAAAGCGCGGGCGAGGAGATATGTGAAAGCTGCCACCAGGAACAGATGCAGCGCCGCGCTCAGTCCGAGCGCCCTTACGGGCGCAATCAGCAGGAATAGCATGTTCGGCGGATAGAACACCGCAGACTGAGCGTTGGCGGCAAACGGCGCGCCGCAAAACTGATGGGGGTTCCAGAGCGGGACCGACCCTTCGTGCATAGCTCGGGCATAATGGACCCGCCACGGGTAGAACTGAGCGATGGAGTCCCACTGGAGGGCGTTCCATTGCGGAATATCCTGCTCCGGTGAAGAATCCTCGGCCCACGGATGCATAGCGGCCAGATACTGCCCAGGCAGCAACGCCCTGCCTCCAAGCACCACAGGGCGAAGGAAGACCACAGCAAGAACAAGCAGCAGCATTACCGGCGCCGAGCGCCGAAGAAAGACTCTAAACGTAGACCGCCTGCCTCCCTACTTGCCCGATCCCAGTCCGATCAGGGTAACACCTGTGACGATCAGTATCAGACCGGGAATGGTTGTCAGCCAGTTGGGCTTCTCGTGCAGTATGAGCGCCGACAGCAGGACCACCAGCACGTAGCTCATGCTGATCATGGGATATGCCGTGCTCAGCGGCACCTTTCTCAGTATCATCAACCACAGAACCGAGCTCAGTCCGTAGCACAGGAAACCGGTGAAAACCCAGGGGCTGGAGATCGCCCGGATGGCGGCCATTACAGCCGCGAAACCCGCCGCCGTCGAATGTTTTCCTGCGGTCGTCATCCCGGTCTTAAGCAGTAACTGTCCGGTCGATCCCAGCAGGACACTGACCAGGATCATCGCAATTGGTGACGCTGTAAACTGCGCCAAATACGAACCTCCGTACAAGCCGGTTCCGGCGCTCGCGCCAGAACCTTGAAATCATAGCGTACTGGTGCTCCCATGATCGGGTGCGATATCATCATCGCACCCGAAACAGAATCCCTGCGATTTCAAATCGCATCCTTCTGTTTCGCACGCGATTCGGAGATCGCGCGCGATCATGGGCGAGGAGATCCCGGACGATCGTACCTTCAATCTGCAATCTAAAATCTAAAATCTCCAGCGGACGTCAGAGCCCCCCTATTATGCTGCCTCCGGTTTGGCTCTCTTTCTTGACCTCGAACGGCTTTTCGATCCCAATCCGCGACGAAAGGTCAGACAGAGCGTAGTCAGCGCGTTCGATGGCCTTGTCTATGTTACCCTGTGTATTTGGGTCTGACTTCATACGCTGTAGTTGCGTCACAGCGTCCTGCATGCTCTGCGTACTGTTTACATTTATCCCCGCAACGACGTGGACGATACGATACATTGCGTTAATCTCGCCCGTGAGGCCCGCCCTGTAGGCCCCAGCGAACTCCGCACAGGCCCTGTAGGCTCCGAGGGGGTCTCCTCCCGGTCCAGGCGGACGGGGTAAGGGTATTCCGTCGAAATTCCGCACCAGGTTCTGCCACTGCGTGATCTGTCTTCCAACTTCGTTCTTAAGATCCGCGTAGGGGTCGGCGCGCTCAGCTTGGGATTCGTCAATCCAGCCGAGCATAGCGTTTATTGCCCCGACTCCAGTAGCCATAGCAAGCGCGCGCGCCGTGTCCTGGAGCAGAGCCTGTCGATAGGCCTCGATCTTCTGAACCGACTTGAGATAATCTATCACGTCCTGCGGCGCGGCGGGCTTTGCGGGCGCTTGGACCGGCCTTGGTGGGGGTGGCTGGACCGGCACGGGAGCATTTGTGACCGACGGCCCGGCTGCGGTGCTGGGAGGAGGCGCATTCGTAACTACGGGACCGGGGCTCGGGGATGGCGACTCGCTCTGAGTTATGCTCCTGCCCGACATAACCGACTTGACCAGCAGCGCTATCAGAATGACAGCCAAAAGCACCCCGGCTACTGTGTAGACGATTTTCAATCTCACGTCGGCAGATGTTTTTGGCGACTGATTATCTGAAAGGAACGCGCCGCACCTCGGACACATCGGCGTGTTCGAGGGAAACTCTTCTCCGCACTTCGGACATTTCACAGTGTCATCACCTACCTCCATCCAAAGGCAGTATATCATGGTGTGGAGGAAGGGTCAAACGACGAAGATATACCCAGATCCTCCACCAATTTTGGAAGAGTAGAGTTTGGGAGGTGTCTGGGAGTAGTTTTTCGAGCTGTGGGGGCTGTTTTGACTGTTCTTTGCAGCCCACATGCTGATAGACCCAAGACTCTAGCCGCTTTAGCAGGC
>JACPPP010000300.1 GCA_016190935.1 Armatimonadota bacterium
CAGTTCAGATCGTGCCAGAGCACGATGCTGGCTATATCCGTAGTGTCGTTGCCGGTCCCTGACGCCTGCAGCTTGAGGCATGCCAGCGTCTGGGTGTTCTGCGTCAGGTCGCAGCACGGATTGGTGATCTCCAGTAGAAGCATCTCGTTGACCTTCCCCACTGTAGGATCGGAAGATGGAGTCCACGTGTGATCTGGCGGAGAGTTAGGATGCTTCTTTATCTCAAGACAGCATTCTGCAATCGTCTTTTTCGCACTGCGGAGCTTGGGATCAATGCAGATATCCTTGCAGTCTGCTCCAAGCGCCGAGTCAATACTAAACCAGTATGTCGCACCGGACGGGAGGCAGCCCTGATCGCTCATATCATAGTAGATCAGGACACAGACGCACTGGCCCGGCTGGAGAACGAGACCAGCCGGCGCTGCGGAATTACATAATGTGACAGTTCCGTCGTCGGCATTGTACTTACCTGTCGCATAGGGAATATCGCTGTCACGGACGCCGTCGCAGTCGAGGTCCAGGAACAGCAGCACCTTATCAATGTCGCTCAGGTCGTTGCCAGTACCCCATGCCTTGAGCCTAAGTCCACCAAAAGGTGTCGGCGGGCAATTGTCTGGGTTGCAAATCTGAAAATGCGCCATCAGGTTGAGCGCATTGGGATCGTTCGGGTCAGGAGACCAGGTATGATCCGCCACAATCGTCTTGTAGCTTGCAACAAGGCAGCACTCGGTTGGACACTTCACAGTCTTCATAGCGCTCCGTATGGGGAGCGTTCCGAGCCAGCAGCCGTCCGCGCCGGGGGCCGACATAACCTGCGCGTCTATGACCTCGAACCTGTAGGTCGCATCGCACGGGGCGTCCGGCTTCATCTGATAGCCTATGCCGAGGCACTTGACGCTCGAAGGCGGTACCATAAGATCGGGACAGACCAGCACATCTCCGTTATCCAGAGTATACGGTGGGAAATTCCACACAGTTTCACCAGTATCGAGCAGGCCGTTGCAGTTGACGTCATCCCAGAGCACGATACTCGCTATGTCCGTGCTATCGTTACCTGTGCCCGAAGCCCGCAGCTTCAGGCAGTGGAGAATATAACCCTGGTTGAACTGATCACAGCAGGCGTTTGTGAGCTTGAGGAGAAGCATCTCATTGACTTTCCCAATTGTGGGATCTGAGGACGGAGTCCACGTATGATCCGGCGGAGAGTTGGGGTGCTTCTCGATTTGCAGACAGCACTCGCCGATGGTCTTGACGGCGCTTGGAAGCGGCTCAGTGGTCGGCCACGGCTCACAGCCTTTAGTGAGCGCTGACCTGAGCGTAAAGTTGAAAGTTGCGCCCGGTGGGACGCATTCGCTCATGTCATAGTAGACAAGAACACAGATGCAGTCTCCCGCATTGATCACGGGGTGTGTGACGGCAGCAGGCGCACAGATGCTTGCCACGCCGTTATCGACGGTGTAACTTCCTTCTGCATACTGCACGTCCCCCACCCCGTCACAATCGAGGTCCAAGAATAGGACGACGCGGTCGATGTGCAGCGCGTCATTGCCGCTGCCACCAGCGAGAAGCACGAGTCCCCAGAATTCAGCCGGCGGACAACCTGTCGGATTGCACAGCTTGACGTGCATCATCAGGTTGAGCTTTTCTGGGTTACCAGGGTCCGGCAGCCAGGTGTGATTCGGCACGCTCGAAGCGTACGATGGCTGCAAAGAGCAGTTCTGTGCCAGCGCCGCAGTCTGAATTGCGAGCACCGACACGATTACGAGGGCGCAAAGCGCAAGAATCCTCATTCCTTTCTCCTCCAGGAACGCGATACGGCTCATTGCTCTGGCAGACAACCGAAGACGCCCACATCCAGAGTTTGCAGGGGCTTTCGACCGTCCACACGACAGCTTCAGCGTCCGTATGCTAGATATTGGACTGTATCACATGGTGATATAGTTGTCAACAGGTTTTTTACTTCTGCGGAGGAAAAATTTTAAAAACTGGTAATTGTACCAGTGGTGGTTAATCATCCCTGCTCCATCCGCCGACGCGGTACATTCCAAGCTAATAGGCAGCAACACGGGAAGGGAGAGTAATCTCCGGAAGCACGAAAACAGGCAAAGATGTGAAGAAGCTCCCTTGACAGGAAAAATAACTGTGGGTATAATGTGAACAGTGAGTACTATTCACACAGGGGGTAGAACATGACTATAGTTACGTCGAGGGAAGCACATAAGCGATTTGGTGAGGTAATGGACAAGGCCAGGAGAGAGCCGGTGACGATCACACGGAACAGCAGGCCGATCGTGGTTGTCCTCTCGGCTGAAAGGTACGCCGAAATACAGGCCATAGAGGAAAAGATAACCGGCAAGCGTGGATCAGCCAGCGGGATTCTCGCTGACTTGCCGGGCTTTGGCACAGAGGAGTTCAGGAAGAGCAAGCAAGAAGAAATCGAGCTTGAGGAAAAGAAGTTCGAGCGACATTCGCGCAAGTCAGGAAGCCAGGCGGCATGAACCTGGTTTTCGACGCGAACGCGCTGATTGCTTACCTCTCGAACGAAGAAGGCGCGGACGTAACGGAAGGACTCCTGATGGACAGGGGCAATGTTTGTTTCGTCCACGCTCTTAATCTGTGCGAAGTTTACTACGAGGCCCGGCGGGCGGGCGGGGAAGACAGAGCACAAGCAGCCCTGGCCGAACTTGATAGGTCCGCTGGTCGAACGTAAGAAAGGGGGAAGACGATGAGCAGGTTTCATCGAGCGGTAGTGCTCGTGGCGACCGCGCTGATGCTGGCCGCGGGACTTTATCCTCACTGGTATTGGAGGCCATATAGCAAACCGTCCGCGCGCTTTGATGGCGGATACCACTTTTTGCTTAATCTTGGTCAGTTGACTGGACCCGTAACCAAAGATGAGACCTTCCTCGAGCAGCAAGACCGCGAGTTTGGTAGAACTGCCTTACAGATCGATATGGACAGGCTTATCGCAACGTGGCTGGTGATAGTATTGGTGGCAGGTGGAGTGATCCTTGCGATCAAGCGGACGAACCTGAGGGAGTAAGCCGAGCCAGGCCGGGGATGGAATCCTTCCACCATGGGTAGTGGTTATGACAAGAAGAATTAGACCCATCGTAATCATCCTCCTGGTTTTAGAGCGGGTTAGGAAACGCAGGGTTTAGGCGCTTGACATTGTATGGAAGAATATAGTAGAATCACTATACTATGACAGCCGGGCGCGCAAGAGGAGACTTAAAGCCGGTCCACTGGATCGGGTCTGCGAAGAAGGACCTGAAGGCGTTTCCTGATCCAGTGCAAGATGATGTAGGGCTGGCGCTTATGCGGGTGCAGATCGGTCTCATACCGCGGAACGCGAAGCCACTTAGCCCGACTTATTCACGAGCATCAGCAGGCTTCGGCAGACAAGCAGTCCGAAGCAACTGCTGATGCATAATCCGGGTTAAGGGTTTCGGGGGCGTGTGGGAGATCAGGGAAGACTATGACACCGACACCTATCGGGCGGTCTACACGGTGAAGTTCCGCAGGGCTATCTATGTGCTGCACACATTAGAGGTATCCAGATGAAAGCAAATAAGGTCGATGAGAGTCGGAAGGAAATCGAGGTCGAGGAAGGCAGCGGCAATGTGTTCGCTGACCTGGGTTTCCCGGACGCCGACGAGATGTTCATCAAGGCAGAACTTCTTTTTGAGATCGAGCGGATCGTCAAGGAGAGACGCCTAACTCAGCGGAAAGCTGCGCAGATATTAGGCATAGAGCAGCCGGACGTGTCCAATCTTTTGCGCGGGCGGATACGCGGGTTCTCAACCGATAGATTCTTGAAGTTTCTGACGGCGCTCGGCCAGGATGTGGAGATCAGAATAAGCCCGAAGTCTGCCCAGGATCGCAAACCGGGTGGGAAGGTCTCCGTTGTGGCGCGCTGATTTGACAGGCTATCTTGTTGAGCTTGAAACAGGGGGAATCGGACGTAATTGCCTGCAGCAGCATATTACACGCTAGGATGCAAGGTCAATCAGTATGAGACGGAGAAGATCCGGGAGGAGCTCGATAGGCTGGGCTTCTCCACGGTCAACTTCGCGTCCCAGGCGGATGTCTATGTCATCAATAGCTGCACCGTGACCGGGATGGCGGATGCTAAATCTCGAAGAGCTATCCGGCAGGCGGCGAGGCGAAACCCGAACGCGTTCGTCGTAGCTACCGGCTGTTATGCTGAACTTGAGCCTGCGCAGGTCGGCGGCATCGAAGGTGTAGACCTCGTAGTAGGGAACGACCAGAAAGAATCTATTCCTGAAAGGCTCGTAGCAAGATTCCCGAACCTGCGGCGGAACGGAGGCGCCGGCATCCGGCCGCGCACCCGAACCCGCGCTATCGTCAAAATCCAGGATGGCTGCAACCAGTTCTGCGCCTACTGCGCGGTGGCTTATGCAAGGTCCAGACAGTGGAGCCGCGAGATTTCTGATGTGGTCGAGGAAATCAGCACCCTCGCCGGCTTCGGATACAGGGAAATAGTCCTGACCGGAATAAGGCTCGGCTCGTATGCCTTCGGCCTCCCGGCGCTCATCAGGTCCGCAGCGGAGGTCGATGGGATAGAGCGGATCAGACTGAGTTCTATAGAGGTATGGGAGGTCGATGAAGAACTCCTGAGGACTATCGCCGAAAACCCCAAGGCCTGCCGCCACCTGCACATGCCTCTCCAGAGCGGGGATGATGGGGTGCTCAAACTTATGCGGAGGCCATACGCGCCGGATTACTATGCCCGGACGGTTGAAAAGGCGAGAGAAATGATCCCCGAACTTGGGCTCACGACGGATGTAATGGTCGGATTTCCAGGAGAGACGGACGATGCCTTCCAGAGGTCTTACGAGTTTGTTCGGGACATGGGTTTCTCGCGGCTGCATGTTTTCCGCTACTCGCCCAGGCCGGGGACTGCAGCGGCATCGTTTTCTGATCGGGTTCCAGAGGCGGAGAAGTCGCGCCGAAGCGAACTGATGATTGAGCTTGGCACAGAACTTGCGGATCGGTTTGCTGGAAGGCTGGTCGGTCAAACGGTCGATGTGCTCGCCGAACCCAAGCGGGGAGAGTTTATATCGGGCTTCACGGACAACTATGTGGAGGTGCGCTTTCTCGGCGGCGAGAGTCTGCGGGGAAGGATAGTCCCGGTTCGAGTCGAAAGCGCCACTGCGGACGGAGTCATTGCGTCATTGGCGTCAGGGATTGGGGATTAGAGGATTTCAGATTTAAGATTGGAGTTCCATTCAATCTGAAATCTTAAATCTACAATCTGAAATCCCCCCGTTCCCTGCCGAAGGCTTTGGTTACATCGGGTGGATGCTGATTCTTCTTCTACCGCCGCCCATCTCGAACTTAACCTGTCCGTCGATAAGCGCGAACAGCGTGTTATCTCTACCCATACCGACGTTCGCTCCCGGATGCAGCTTGGTTCCACGCTGGCGGATCAGGATCGATCCGGCCTTGACCTGCTCTCCGGCGAACTCCTTCACGCCAAGTCTCTTCGAATTGCTGTCGCGTCCGTTTCTGGAACTTCCAACACCTTTCTTATGTGCCATAAAATCTCACCTGCCTTACACTTCTATCTTGCTAATTTTCAATCTTGTTAGCTGCTGCCTGTGGCCCCAGTGCCGCTGGATGCGTTTCTTCGGCTTATAGGTGAATCCGTCGATCTTTGGTCCTTTGAACTGATTGAGGACCTTTGCCGTCACCCTGGCTCCGGCCACGTGGGGAGTGCCGATCTTGACGCCCTCGTCGCTTCCCACAAGAAGAACTTCGTCGAGCACGACTTCCTCTCCCTCGCTTGAGCGCAGCTTATTCACTTCTATTACGGTATTTTCTTCGACCCTGAACTGCTGGCCGCCTGTTTTAACTATTGCATACATCGTAAATAGCGTTCCTCTGTGTAGACCTATCAATACAGATAAAGCAGTCCG
>JACPPP010000301.1 GCA_016190935.1 Armatimonadota bacterium
GCTTCATTAACTACTTCGACAGTGGAATCGAAAATTCATGCCAGCATTCCTCTCAACCCCCAAATATGACACGCACCCACGGTCGGCGGTAAGGATTACAGTATTGATGTTGATGCTGGCCTACAGTGGAGTCGAGCTTATCACAGGTACAACCCCTACCTGTCTGTTAAAGCACAGAATAGGTACGACGGCGTATCCGCGATTCTCCTTGCACCGCGAAACTGGCCGATCACGTATGACACGTCCTACTACGGATGGATAGAGATGGCCTACGCTCTTCAGCCAATCGGTAAGGGCAGCGTACCGGTAGTATCATTCTTTGGATGGGATGTCAATTGGGAGGAAAAGAATGTGTTATTGGCCGCAACGAATATCGGTAAGTACACGACGGCTATGATGAAACGGACGCATTCGATTGCCCAAGGGAGGCTACCGGACGGGACGAAAGCAAATTACTATCGACGTACGGGTTCTTATGTGCAGTACGGGCAGATGGCGAACGGATTGGTGCGTGACGGGAACTATTCTTGGATAACATGGACGGATGCAATGACCTCGGAACAAGGTGCATATCCATATCCGCTGCTATCAATCGTTCAGTGGACAACTCCGTTCGGAAAAGAGTACTATGAGGAAAATACCATAAACATTGACCTCAGGTAATCCGGGTATGCAGAAGGAGGTTCAAAGATGGACGTATTAGCCACACGTAGTACGATGAAAGTAATCGTCTTGGTAGTCGCGACTGCGGCGACTATGTTGCTGCCGGGCTGTACTGACCGAACTTCCGCTGGGGGTGGGAATACCCACCCCCAGCAGGCCACCAGTTCCAGGCCAAACGATGTTGAGGCGGCAGAGAGTGGCACTGGGGGTGAAGTTACTGCCCATGCAGCCAAACTTGGGAGGGTTTTGCTCTTGAAACCTACCGACAACTCTAGCGGACGTATGGATGTATTCGAGAGGAACTTGGACACGGACTCAAGCAAGTTGCTCATTTCTTACAAGTCCTTTCCCGAAACATTCGTCTGGCCTGTGGTAGCTATAAAGCCTTCACCCAACGGTGCGTATCTGGCATTGATCGAAAGCGTTGACGCCCTCAGAGGTGGCGGCGGTAGGTGCTGGATATGGGAGAGAAAAACAGGGCGTATATCTAAAGTAAATGATGATCCGCTAGGCGATCAGGGATTTGATTGGTTGCCTGACCGTAACCGTTTGCTCGTCCATGATGATGCTGGCGGTATACCGTGGGAGGGAACATACGACGGGAGTATAGCCATCTATGACCCCGCCCCTCGCAAGCTAAACAGGCTTGGCTCTGTCAAGGGGCTAATTCTCGCTATCCCAGCAGGCAAGGGTAACATCGTTGAAGTGGTTCTCACGAAAGGCGATAAGTCATCTGTTTACCTGCAACCCGGCGCAGGTGAACGCAGGTTGCTTTTTCAGTGGCCTCGCCTAATCTCCTCGATTGCCCAATCACCCGACGGTTCGCACTTTGTCTTTTTCGATCTCGACAATTACTACGTTACCGATGCACGGGGCAGGAATTCTAAGAGTTTCAAAATACCAGTCGTACGAGAGAATCTCAACACGACTATCAAGTTCAACAAGAGCGGAACCAGAGCCGCAGTCTTCACGGATTACAGTACAGGGGAACCACACATAAACAACACGCAGCAGTTATGGGTTACCGACATAGCAGGCCATGCACGACGAATTGCAAAATGGGAAGAGCTTTTCCAGGGTCAAGACTTAGCGACTGCACGTGCTTTGGAGGGATGGTTGCCCGATGATAGATCAGTCGTGATCTCAGGAGAACTGTACTATGGTATGGAGAAACCTGCCGACACCGAGCACGATTGGTACAAATTGTGGGGCTATGACGTTAGTCTCGGAAATGCCAAGTCCAATCAATTCTTTGACTCCGGCAAGGGTTGGTATGGAGTCGCTTGGTATAGCATAACGGGCAATTAGACGTTGCCTTCTGGGTTCTCCAACCCAAACACATCAATCGTGTGGCCCCCGTAGGGTGTAGTGGCGGGTGCGGGAGCCATTTTTTTCTCCATCTTCGGGACTATCCCCATCTGCTCACCTTGAGCACCCCGCCCGACCCGGTTGACGGGCTTGACTTGAGACTCAAGTGGTGTTAGAATTGTTCAGTGGAGGATATATAACTATACCCCCCTATCATCTGTTACCTGTTACCTCTCCCTTCCGTGCTTCCGCAGCTAATGATCCATCACTCGAAAGGATAAATCAAAATGAAAGACTACAAGCCAAACAACGGATTTCTGGTGACGAGCATACCGGATTTGCTGTTCGAGAACAACCCGGTAGGCAGGATGAAAAAGGAGGTATGGGACGCATCCGATGCGGAGATAGACGCAATCCTTGGCGATTATGGCATCCCCTCCCCTCCTGAGCTTGGGAAGAGGGGCACTTACATCCAGACCACTCCCAGGCACGAAGTCATAGAGAACAGAAGGAAAAACGACATCGTATTCGTGCCGATAGGCTGCACCGAGAACCACGGCGCACACAATCCGAGCGGTATGGACACGCTGTTCGTCACTCAGATACTCGAAGGCGTGCGCAGATATACAGCAAAGCGGGGAAATCCCTGCAGCCTTGTCTGGACGCCGACCACCTATGGATGCCATCCTTATCACCACATGGGACTTCCGGGCACGATAATGCTGGAGGAAGATGTGATGCGCCACCTTCTGATGGACGTAATGCTCGGCCTGTGGAATGACGGCTTCAGGAAGATCATCATGATCAACAATCACGGGCACCTATGGGTGCTGGAATCCGCCGTTCAGGAGTTCCAGAAGAAATATCAGCTTCCGGGATACTTCAGGGTGATCGACTGGCACAGGGCCGTGAGGGAGTTCTTCCGCACCACTGACAGGGGCGGGGGCTTCGACTCCGACTTCTGCCATGCCGACGAGGCTGAGACCTCCCTTGGACTGCTTCTTTACCCTGACATGGTGGATATGGAGTATGCGGTGGACACCCAGCAGGAAGCTTTCCTCCCGCCTGGACACATGGATACCTCCGTCGATTCCTATGGCAGAACCAGCCGCTGGTCTGAAGCCGAGGGGCATATAGGTATAGAGCTTGCCTCCACTCCTGAGGGAGTCGTCGGACTCGCGACTCACGCGACAGATCAGAAGGCAAAGAGGCCTGTGGCCGCTATTTGCCGTTACCTCACGCTGCTTCACGACCACATCCTGGAGACCTGGCCTGCGGGCACGGTGCCGCCGATTGAGAAGGTGACACTGAGAAAGGCAAAGGACATGGAGCCTTATCTCAAGGAGCCTCAGAGCGAAGGCTGGGAGTCTGTGTACAGTCTGCCGAGAATCGGCTTCTAGCTCACGTGGACCATCCACGGCTGGGCAGATGCCCAGCCGTGGATGTACAGCAGTGGAAAGGAGATTCCGTTTTCTGGTCGAGCGACCTCGGACGTTTCAGCGTTCCACTGCTGTATTGTTGAACGTTGCGGTCCCACTGCGCGCGACGCTGCGAATCCTTTCGACCAAAGCGCTCGATTGCTCAATAACTATGTTGTGCATCACCCGGCGAACTAGCGCCAAGCCGAAATCCTTCTGACCTTCATAACGGAATTCTCGCCTCCGGTCAATAAAGAACAACTCTCTAGCGGTGCGAGCGGACTTAAAGGAGCGTAGTCCGCGTTTCTAAATCCCCATTTTGGGTAAAACACTCTTGAGTTTGCAAACTCATCAGTATATTCGCAGGGAGGCGAAAGGGAATGAACTTCAGATTAGCTATTTTCTGTCTGGCAGCGTTATTTGCTGTTTCAGGCACAACCTCTTCTTATGCAGGTTCCTGGACTGTCTTTGAGCTTGCGCCCTGGGAGGAGCCTGGCGAAGGCGGTCCGAGAAACATAGTCTTTACCTTCGAGAACAACGTTCTATCGCTCAACACCGAGGCCGTCTCCGTCGGCAGCGGCGGATCGAGCACCCAAGTCTGGCAACTGCTCAACTCCGGCAGTTGGGCTGCTATTGGGAGCGTGGATGGTTCCGGCGACTTAGTGGCTGATCCATACGCCTCATTCGTCACAAACGGGTTTGGAGGTTATGTGGAATGGTCGCCCGACACCCCTACAGGCTACACTGCGCCGCTGCTGCTCGGACACTCCTTCAACGGCAATGGCGCAGCCACTTATCAGAGCTACTCCTTCGGCGAACCCGTAGGAGAGCCGGTCAGCGGCACGCTGACGCTGTGGAGCTATCTACCCAGGCGTGAGCTCGAGGACGACACCTATACACCTGTCGGCCATACATTCTATGCCTCGAATGTGGCGGGAAGTGTCCCGGCCGTACCGGAACCGCTCGGAATTGTCGCCTTGATCTCGGGCCTGGTGGGTCTCGCCGGAATTGCATTCCGAAGCCGAAGGCGGCTTGGGGCGTGAGGGAGTCACGTAAGTGGGTGAATTTGAAACGCGTCCTTCGACAGGCTCCTAAGAAACCGCCCGCTTTGACAGCGGGCAGTAAAGTCTCTGTCTAATATGATCACTCCATCGGTGTGGTCGGATGCTCAGAATGACGCGAAGAAGCACGAAGAACGCGAAAAGGGGCCGGGTGTCGGGGGCCAGAGGCCCCAACATTAGAAAATTCCGGCGCGCAGGAGGTCCTTCAGCATAAGCACTCCGACCGGACATCCCTCTTCGTCGAGCACAGGAATCTCCCCTATCTGCCTTGGCGGGCCTTCCATCATCTTCAGCCCTTCGGCAGCCAGTCTGTCTGGGCTGATAATCTTCGGCGAGCGACTCATACATTCGTGAGCCTCGCGCTTCAGCGCTCCCTCATCCTTAAGGAGCGATCTGCGTATATCTCCGTCTGTGATGAACCCGACAAGCTTTTCATTCTTGTCCACTACGCAGGCCGCTCCAGCGCCTGCCCGCGTTATGCAGAAAAGCACATCGTGAAGCGTAGCACCCTCGGGAACTATGGCCATGGCGTCCCCTGTTCGCATTACATCCTGGACGCGCAGCAGGAGCCTTCTTCCCAACGCCCCCGCCGGATGGATGCGGGCAAAATCGTCCCTGGTGAACCTGCGCGATTCCATTACAGCAAGAGCAAGCGCGTCTCCCATAGCCAGCATTGCCGTAGTGCTCGCAGTAGGGGCCAGGTTGAACGGACAGGCCTCCCGCTCCACGGAAACATCCAGCACACTTTGGGAGTAGCTCGCAAGCGTCGAAGCGGTGTTACCTACCATTGCTATGATGCTCGCTCCGGTCCGAGCTATGGCCGGAAGGATGTTTACCAGTTCTTCCGACTCGCCGCTGTAGGAGAACGCGAGGACAACGTCATCTGCGGTCACTACGCCGAGGTCTCCGTGCACGCCCTCAGCGGGATGCAGGAAAAGCGCCGGGGTGCCGGTACTGGAAAAGGTTCCTGCAAGTTTGCGTCCGATAGCTCCCGACTTCCCCATTCCGGTGATCACAAGCCGCCCAGCGCAGTTCAGGATCATCTCGACTGCGTGAACGAATTCATTTCCCAGCCGGTCGGCAAGCGCGGAAACGGCGGCCGATTCCATCCTCAGAACATCGGCGGCACGGTTGAGCACTGCAATTCTATCGACTTGAGGATTGTCTTTCATTACGTAAGCATTATAGCAGAGGTTCTGCGGCAAACGAAAGAGATTGGGGGATTTCAGATTGCAGATTTCAGATTGAAGGTTTAAGCCTCGATCGCACGCGATCATGGGGTGACATCGGGGCCATTTTGCATTTTTCATTTTGCACTTTGCATTTTGCATTTCCCACGCCCTATGACCCATGACCCTTACCAACACCTATCACCCAACACCCAACACCTGGCCCGGCCCCCTGCCCCTGCCGAAGGCTGTGGTTGCGTCCTGACAAGCTCAAGTGGTAATATACTCCGGGCAGTCTTAATCTTCTGCCGCACCGATCACAAAGTGACTATCCCGGGCGGAAGCTGTTGCCTGGGAATGGAGGTAAGGCTTTTGGCACATAATATTACGCTAATCCCGGGCGACGGCACCGGCCCGGAGATCACCGCTGCAACCAGGCGGGTTATAGATGGAACCGGCGTTGACATCAACTGGGAGGTGCTCGACGCCGGAGTGGACGTGATGGACAAGTATGGGACACCCCTTCCGGAGCACGTCCTGGAGAGCATTCGCAGAAACAAAGTCGCCCTGAAGGGCCCGATAACTACGCCGATTGGAACCGGCTTCAGGAGCGTCAATGTTGCGCTGCGCAAGGAACTGAACCTGTACGCATGCCTGCGGCCCTGCAAGTACTATCCCGGGATCAGGTCGAAATACACTGACGTCGATCTGGTCATCGCCCGTGAGAACACCGAGGACCTCTATGCGGGAGTCGAGTGGGACCTGGGAACCGAAGAGGCCAAGCAGATTATCAATATGGCGAGGGGCAAGATCCGGGAGGACGCAGCCATATCAATTAAGCCGATCTCGATCACAGGGACCCGACAGATAGCAAAGTTTGCCTTCGATTATGCGATAGCAAACAGCAGGAAGTGTGTTACGGCTGTGGCCAAGGCAAATATAATGAAGTTTACCGACGGCCTGTTCTACCAGGAGGCAAGGCGGGTCGCCAAGGCCTACGGCGCGAAGTTCGAGTGGGAGGAACTCGGCGATGTTGAGCCCGATCCGGTGCTAGCCGGAAAGGTTGACGGGAAAGGCGCGGGTATCGTGTACCAGGAGCGGCTGGTTGATAACATGTGCATGCAGCTTGTTCAGAAGCCGGAGCTTTATGACGTGCTTGTCCTTCCGAACCTTTATGGTGACATTCTCTCCGACCTCTGCGCCGGACTTGTTGGAGGCCTGGGAGTGGCGCCGGGAGCCAACCTCGGAGACGAGGCGGCGCTGTTTGAGCCTACCCACGGGAGCGCGCCGAAGTATACGGGGCAGAATAAGGTCAACCCGATGGCGATGATCCTGTCTGGAATGCTGATGCTCCGGCATATCGGCGAGAGAGAGGCTGCGGACAGGCTTGAGCAGGCTGTGGCCAGGATAATTGCCGAGGGCAAGTATGTGACCTACGATATGAAGCCGCATCGCGACGATCCCACCGCCGTCGGAACCAGCGAAGTAGCCGACGCGATAATTAGGGAGATGCAAGCCGGCTCGCGACAGCCGACTTGCTGCAGTCATTAAACACACGCAGCCAAACTAGCGCCCCGATGGCTCGGCCCGTCTCGCGCCGGGCCTCATGCTGAGCCTGTCGAAGCAATGCCGCACGTCCCCGTGCGGCGGCCTCTGGTAGTAAATAACCGCTGACGGCTGATAGCTGACCGCTAACAGCTTCTTTCGCCTTCCAAAGAACCAACGGACCGGTCCAAACGCTGTTAGTATTAGTTACAGTTCGAGCTTATATCACAAGTAGTGGCTGTGGCGGATATAGAAATATTGAGGACAAAAAAGCAGACTTGGCCGTTGGGCGGCCAGCCAAGCCCAACAGAGGTAGTGAAAGGAGAAAAAGAAGCAGTAGTATTATACAAGGGCTGAGTCTGCTTGTCAAGTGCTTTGAGAAAATATTTATAAAATTTTTTCCTCCCTATACGTGAAGCCATAAGACGCATCTCCGATAGATGGATTGACAAACTTAACGTCAGGCACAATTCCGCTGAAGAATTAGCCCTCGCTCAACCGTGAAAATGCAAAAAATACCCTCAAAGAAAGTCCTCGATAGCTTGCAAAAGGCTTGCAAGCGACCCCGGTTGCCTAGTATAATCTGACGGAGAGAAACGGGACGAACCCTCCCTACGACAGAATTAGAATACCCTCTAAAGAACGCACGACCGGATCTGATATTATGGCCAGGATACTGGTAATAGACAGCAAATCGGCATGGCGGTCGGCTTTGAAGGACCACCTCGAAGGACGCGGCCACTCGGTCAAGGAGGCAGCGGACGGCAAAAGGGCCGTCGCAAGCGCCTGTGGGGACGCGTTCGACCTCATCATCCTATCCGTGGATATTCCGAGGCCGGGAGGATATACGACCTTCAAGACGATCAGAGATGAGCGGCCCGAGTTAACCTTTATAGTCACTGCGGAAGCTGATTCGCTGGAACCAGCCGTTTGGGCTGTAGAGAGCGGCGCTTATCTCCTGCTGGCAAAGCCCTTCGCTCTGGAAGAGATCGACACGGCGGTAGACCGGGCCATCGAACGCAGTAGGTTGATCGAACAGAACAACTGTCTGCTCGGAGAGATGAGGAACGGCTACGTTCTAAGCAGCGCGCTAGCCAAAAACCCCGGCGCCCGGAGCGCGTACGCGCTCGCGGCCAAGGCCGCCAAGACCGACGTGCCGGTCCTGATCGTGGGTGAGTCCGGCTCTGGCAAGGAGTATCTGGCGCGCGCTATCCATTACCAAAGCAACAGGGGTTGCGGCCCATTCGTCAAGATCAATTGCAGTCGACCAGAGACGGCTCTCGATATCAGGCTTTTCGGGTCCGAGAAACTGGCGAAAGCCAATGGTCAGAGCGTGGGAGTTCTTGAATGCGCGAGGGGCGGCACTGTCTTCCTGGACGAAGTAGCGTACGCAGGCATCTCGGTTCAGTCCAAGCTGCTCAGGCTGCTGGAAGAAAAGTGGTTTGAGCGCATAGGGGGCGCCGACGCGCTCTTCCCTGACGTTCGGATCGTTGCAGCGTCAAGTCAGGATTTGGCCTCTTCGGTCGAGCGCCGGCAGTTCTGCCCGAATCTGTATGAGCGGCTGAGCAGGATCATGATAAAGATTCCCCCGCTCCGCGACAGGAAAGAGGATGTAGCTCCGCTTGCAATGCATTTCCTCCAGAAGTACGCTGCTGAAACCGGAAGGCCCATCGCTTCGATTGAAGAGCCTGCCTTAGCGCAGCTCGTCTCCTACCACTGGAAGGGAAACGTAAGAGAACTGGAGAACTGCATCGAAAGGTGTGTTATACATTGCAGTGGGGAGTCCATCCGTCCGGCGGATCTTGCCGTAAACGGCGCGGCAAGCGCCGCAAGGAGAACATCTCAGAGCCCGATGAAGTCGCTTCGCGAGGTTGAGCGCGACCACATAAAGAGAGTGCTCGTCCAGTGCAAGTGGAACAGGTCTGCCGCCGCCGAGACCCTGGATATAGACCGCAAAACACTCCGCAGCAAGATGAGAGAGTTCGGCTTCATCCCGCCCGATGAGTCGCAGTAGAGTCGCGGGAGACTCTATTTCTGGTCGCCTTCTCCGACTGCCTCAGACTGGACGGCTTCTGGAACGCGCGCCCCTTCTTCACGTGTCGGGGGCTTTGGACGTTTGAATACGTAGATCAAAGCAACTGCACCGATGGCCGCTGCCGCCACCCAGAACCAGCCAGGTACTATCGGCCCCCAGTCCCTCAGCATAAAGTCCAGCCTGCCTATGAACAGGGCCATTCTCGCCATTACAGTCGCGCCGAACATCGCGCCGAACGCGAACATCAGGAACCAGCGCCCAAGCGCCGCGGTCCGCCGCATAGCAGGCGCCTTGTGGTCCACTGAGAAGAAGAAATAAGCCATTACCGTGATCAGCACCGCCGCGAAGATCAGGTTATTGGCAGCCGTCGCGATTCCAACACCAGGAGCCGGAATGACCGGCTTGAACGATCCCCGGACCATAGGTATGTAAGTGTTGGCGAACAACTGGAACGCCATGCCCGAAAGCAGCCCCATCAGCGCACCGAATATCAGCCGGCTGATCCATGCACTGCGCTTACTGTAGATGAAGTAGAACATCAGCCCGACCGGGAGCGCGAAGGCCCACCACCACTGGCCCTTCTCCACCATCACATCCCACCATCTGGGTTTCAGCACCTCCGCCCAGGTGAGATAAACCAACTGACCCGTGGCAAGCCCGATGAATATGTGCTCCGCAAGCCTGTAGACGGGGTTCTCTTTGTACAGGAGCGAGTATATAGCCAGCGTAGCTATTGCGCCTGCCCACAACGTTACTGCCGTCTCGTGTCTTGCTATAAACGATGCTATCGCTTCCAAGTAATCCCCCCGCGCTACATCCGCTGTCGCTGCCGCCGCGACAGAAAGTAGCCGACGTTACCGAGTACGATGAGCGCGATGATAAGAACGTGCGATGTCGAAAGGGCATTGGCAGCACGAAGAGCAAAACCCCGCTCTTCGAGCAGCATCTCGTATTTGGCTGCGCCGATCAGACCCGGCAGCATCCCGACTATCTGCTTTGCGTCGAGATAGTTATAGCCCTCCGCCACCATGACACCGGTCGGAGCATAGGCTATCGGCACCTTGTAAGGCTGCCCAAGAAAAGATATCCACGCCTGCACCGTTCCAGACGGCGTCACGTCCACCAGCAGCCCAATATCCCTTGCCGTCCTGATTCCCCGCATCATCGGAATCTTCGAGAGCGGTGTGTCGAACTTGTCGGTCTTGAACGTGCCGTGCATGTCGAGCGGCATGGCCTGCGCGACCTGCTCGAAGTAACCAACGATGACTATCGGCTGGTAACCAAAGCTGATCCAGTCCTTGCCGTACTCCTTGCCCATCTCTTTCGCGATCTTATCGGCGGAGTTGTACACCAGCGTAGTGCCGAGCTGGTCCCACGGGATGATGGCAAATGGCACATCCTTCCTGAACAGGTGCTCCATGATCGCCTCAGTCTGCGGACGGTTCTCCGCAAGAGTGCCGGCGCTCCAGTAGGCCGATATTATGGCGATTTTCCCCTTCGGTATCCGCTCCACAGCGTCGTACACGCCTGTCACGTCCCTCGACATCTCGAGCGGCTGGCGAAGGAAGTCCCAAATGATCGGAACAGCCACCACCACAACCAGCAGAAGGTATATGATGCGCCTATCTATCTTCTGTATATTGGTCAAACGCATAGTTTATGTTCTGTTTCCTTACGCCTGCTTATCGAAGAAACTGCCGCGCTCCAGGCTCAGCCAGATGCGGAGCGCCATTGCAAGCATGCCGACGCCAATGCCGAAAGCCATGCCGCGCTGAGCCGCGGTATTTGGGACGTTCAATATCCAGCTTCCGATGTTCTCCAAGCGGAACACAGCCAGCCAGCCTTCGCGCGGCAGCCAACTCGTCAGCCACACACCGAACGGAACCAGCGAGAGCATGACGAGGAAAGCCGCAACCATCATGATCGCAGCCTCCCCCGACTTGATCCTGAACGCGCGATAAGCAGCCGATACGATGTAGAAAGCAATGACGGAGAACATCGTGGCCTGCAGCGATGCGAGAACCCCTGAAAACAGAATGCCGTAGAACGACTGGCTTAGCGTGCCGAGCGGCGCGTCGGCGGACGCGTACTTCTGCAGCAGGCCAAAGGCTGTCATTGAGACGAAAGCAATGTAAAACGCAAGGCCGTTTATCCACCCTGGCCGGCGATTGAGAACGCCCTTGCCGTGGATCGAAAGGAGGCTGTAAACGCCGAGTCCGACCGCGAACGCACCCAAAACCAGAACTACGTTGGCAATCGGTTCTTTATAGGGCGTCAGGAAGTTCTCGGACAGCGCGACCCTTGCATCGACTGCCATCTCAGCCGCGCCGGACACTGCACCGGCAGCCTTTTCGAGACCCTCTCCCGGCGCTCCGCTGAACACAGATTGCGCTTCGCCTATCGCAGAGATAGCGGTCCCGACCCGTGACGAGGCAGCCTCAAAGTCGCCAATCTCCTTCTTCAGCGCACGAGTGTGCACGTTCAGGACCTTTCCGGTCTCTTCGTCTCTCTCGACCATCTTCTCAGTGAGTCGATTACGTACGACGGATGCGTCAAGTCTCGCTGTTTCACGCTCGAATCTCCGCTCGACCTCGGGCCGCATTCCGTCAATCGACGACTGCGCAGCCTTCAAATCCTCTAAAGCAAGCGCCAACGGTTCCTTCGCCCGCGCGACCGACTTGTGACTATTCTGTACTACTGCCGCAGGTTGGCCCGAACCGTTTCTTACAACCGCTTCGTTCAAGATGTGACTTGCCACTCGGAGACGCTGCTCGGCCGCTTTGAGCCGACCCCGCACCGAGGCCGACTCCGAGTTTCCTGGAATGACGAACTCCAGAAAGTAGAACCAGCCCATGAGAAAAGTCACCCCGACTATTATCGGCTTGCGATACCGGACGGGGACCTTCGTCAGCATAAAGAGGAAGATGACGCCTATTGCCATCGCGCCGAAGATATAAATGGCGAGCGATACCCCTTGCTGCGGGATAAACGGTAAGAAGGCCAGGTTTTGCGTCAGTCCAATCATATATTGCTTACCACTATCCTGTGAACGCGTTGATATAACGAAGGAAGAGTGATTCCAGGAAAGGCATGGTGGTCACCGAAAGGAAGCTGGCTGCAATGACGCCCAGCACTACGATCCCAAGAATGATCGCCTTCGTGTAGTCCTGCCCGACAAGGCTTCCCACTAGAGTCGGTTCCCTCGACAGATATGCGCTTGCAGCATAATACTCGTCGCCGATGATCGTGTAGTCGCACGCCGCGATGAAGAATGGGATCTGGGTGATCTGTGGCGTGCCCGCAACCTGAATCGCGCCCACGTGCTGGCCGTTCTCGGCGAGGATAAGCGCCTCAGCAAAGAAATCGCCAAAGTAGAATGCTGAGGCAACGCGCTCGCGGTTCAGGATGCCCACCACACCCGACGTGTAGGCGAACTGGTTATCCGATAGGAAACGGACGTCATCGCGGTTAAAGGCCTCCGGCGCTCCTTCCGCCTCGTAGGAGTCGCGGACGGTCTCCTCGGCTACCGTATAGAGCACCGAATCAGCGGTTGGGACAATGATCCGAGAACGGTACCTGGCGGCGATCTTGATGATGTGACTCAATATCGAAAGCGCCTGAAGCGTGACGATGTTGAGCACCGCAACGCCCGGCGAAAAAAGCATAGGCCGGCCCATCTCAGTCGCGCGTCCCACGGCCTCGTCGATAGCCGACAGGCCCGGAATCCTGCGGATGAACAGATTTCTCCCCCTCCGCGCTGAGAAGATCTTGTAAAGCACCAGGAGGACCAACGCCCCCTCGATCAGTATGATAGTCAAGTCAGCATGCTGCATATAATCACCGGAGTGACAAGTGCAAAGTGTAAAGTGTCAAGTGAAAAGTGTCAGGTTTGATCGCGCCCATCTCCTCGCCCATTGATCGCGCGCGATCTCCGAATCGCGTGCGAAACAGAAAGATGCGATTTGAAATCGCAGGGATTCTCTTTCGAGTGCGATGATGATATCGCACCCGATCGTAACACCGACTTTAGACTTTGCACTTTACAC
>JACPPP010000302.1 GCA_016190935.1 Armatimonadota bacterium
CAAGAGTCGTATTATCCATTAGGGATACCTCCGATTTCCGCAAAATTGTTCTTCTAACAACTTGTACGGCAAATGCAGAGTGTATCCCTCCTAAGCTCATCACGAATTATTCGGGCTAGACACAATACGGTTCACTTAACGTCCAAAATCAAGGCGAGCAAGCTGGCCGTCACGCTCAGGCTTCGACCTAAATGAACCGAAATCTTGCTTAAGTGAACCGTATTGGGGCTAGACAACATAAACGTAATTATGTCCAAAATTCTGACACTTGCCTTCCTCATAGCGGCAACGATAACCTGCGCTCCTGCGGCCTCGGCTCCTAAGGTCGTCCTGGTCATCGCCGATTATGTGTCGCTTTCGGACCTGATGGAAAATGCTCCGCCGGTTATCTCGAAACTCGTCGCAGGCGGAGGGATTGGCCTCTTGATCCGCGGCGGAGGGATTTCGAAGACGACGACCTCCGCATACGCAATGGTCGGCGCAGGGTCCTACGGCTGGGCAAACGAGGAGATCGACGAGGCTTACATGAACTCAGAGCCGGTCGAGAATGAGATCGGCCCCGCGGAGGCGGTCTTCAAACGCAGGACCGGGAAGTCAGGCAATCCAGCCGTTGTGCACCTTCAGTTTCCTCAGCTTGAAGCCGAGAACGAGGATCGTTTGGGGACCTCTGCGGTCGGGGCGCTCGGTGAAGCTCTTGCCAGGAGCGGCAAGACGGCTGCGGTCTTCGGCAACTCGGACCTCCCAGAGGGCAAACGGCGGAGGGCGGTGGCAATAGCGGCATCGGCTGCTGGATCGGTTCCACTGGGGGACGTAAGCCAGGCAACGCTGCGCCGAGAACCCTTCAGCCCGACAGGTATGGTAACCAATTCCCCTAAGCTCGCCTCCAAAGTCGATGAAACGCTGATGTCCGCCGATTTCGTGGTTGTGGACTTCGGAGACCTTGCCCGCGTCGAGCTTTCCAAGATGAGCTTGTCCGAAGAGGCATACCACGCTCACCGCGGCAGGGCGTTAAGAAACCTCGACCTATTGCTGTCCCGTATTCTTGAAGGAAAGGCCAAGGACGCGACCCTGATGCTGGCCGCGGTGTCTTCGCCGCTTCCCAAATTGGGCGGAAGCAGCCGGCTTCCTCCTATCCTGGTATATAGTCCGGGTGGTGAGTCTGGATGCTTGTTATCGGCTACTACGCGAACTGCCGGGCTTGTATCCACCGTAGATATAGCTCCTACAGTGTTGGCCGCGCTCGATGTCCGTAAGCCCGCAACTATGATGGGTTCGGCGTTTGGAGTGCTGCGAGAAGGACGGGACCCGGTTCACCGGCTAGATGACATGGTCCTTATGAACCGTGAGGCTATATGGCCGGTGCTCGGGATTCTGGCCGGGCTCGGTATTGCTTCGGCGACTGCCGCATCGGCGATGATTGCTATGGGGACTCGCTCCGGCATGGCCATTAGCTTAATCGTGCGGGGTGTAATGCTGCTCGTTTTGTCATCGCCGATTGCTATGATCTTTGCCATGTGGGGCGAACCATCCGCGGGTTCGTTCGCCGTCAGGCTGGCAGTTTGGATGCTGGTTATCTCGGCGGGCGCGCTGGCGGCTAGTGCAGCGGTGCGCGTGAGACTGAAAGATCGGGTGGACCGGCTGCCGGGTGGGCTGCCCGTAGTAATTCTGGCGGCAGCTACAGTCTTGACGCTCCTTGTTAGTTCATGCTTGGCGGGAAAACCGCTCAGATTTACCATCATGAATGCCGGCCAGTTTATGGGATACAGATTTTATGGAATAGGCAATGAATATATGGGCGTGTGGCTTGCGACAGCGTTCATCACGGTTGTGTGGCTCAGAGAAGTGTTCCCGGTCTGGCAGTCGGGAGGGGCGAGGGCGGTTCTGCTCGCCGTATGCGCGATCAACGTGCTGGCTCTGGGCCTGCCGTGGTTTGGGAGTAACGCCGGAGGCACTGTGGCGGCGGTCATCGGCTTCGGGCTTATCTATCTTTCGGGTCAGAGAGGCCGGTTCAGCACGACTGACGCGGTGCTGTTAACCCTGGCTGGATTTGTTCTCGTCGGCGCGATAGGTCTGGTGGATGTCGCGCTCTCGCGCGGCGCGCCGTCTCATATAGGGCTTGCGGCATCTGTGGGCGAACGAGCAGGATATTCTTATCTGCTTGCAGTAGTAGGTAGAAAGCTGATTATGAACTTGGGCCTCTTGGGGACGACTCAGGCGCTGTGGGCTATAATAGGTTCGGCGCCGCTCTTGGTGTTGTGGGTTGCCTTCGTGGGTGGGAAGGCCGGCCGGATGGTCGAGGAGAGACCGGTGTTCCGCTCCGGGATGATGGCGTGTCTTGTCGCGGCGGGTGCGGCGTTTCTGTTCAACGATTCCGGGGCTGTGGCCGGTGGACTCATCTTCGGGTTTGTTGTAGTTGCGGTATTATACTCGCTGCTTGATAGGGAGGCATAGGCGCAGTCTCTGGGATCATAAGATCGTGTTTTAGAACCAGGCTGGGTGGTCTCGGCGGCTTCGGCAGACAAGCAGACCGAAGCAACGGAAACTCCGCCCGAGCAGGAGTTGTAAATATGCCACGTGTAATGGCTTTGGATGTAGGAGATAAGACAATCGGCGTGGCGATGACCGATGAACTGGGCATCGCAGCGTTTCCGTTCGAGACTATCGCGCGGACGGAGAGCGAGAAAGCCGACCTGCGAGCGGTGGTTAGGCTTGTTGAGGAGTACGACGTCTCCAAGGTGGTCGTGGGAATCCCGATAATGCTTAGCGGTAAGGAAGCGATTCAAGCAGAAAAGGTCAGGTCGTTTGCGGAAAAGCTCGCCAGAAGGCTGAAGGCGCCTGTAGAGATGTGGGACGAACGGTTGACTACGGTCGAGGCGGAGCGCGCTCTGGCGGAAACCGGGCGACTTAGATCGAGAAGAAAAGATGTCGTGGATCAGGTGGCCGCGGCGGTCATACTGCGAAGCTACCTGGCGGCCAAGGGGACGGATAGTTGAGAATCTTGCTGGATTATATCCGCGAGGGTCGGTGTTATATCGTGTTGCTCGCCGTGCTCTCTGCGGCTAGCCTGTGGGTGATGTCGTACGTTGTCTCGCCGGTCGGCGGAGATATATCCACTCTTGTGGTAATCCCTAAGGGGGTGACAGCCGTAAAGGTAAGTAAGATACTTGCGGAGAACGGCCTGATAAGGTTCCCCTGGAGCTTTACCCTGATGACGCGCGCAACAGCTACCGCAGACAAGATCAAACCCGGCGCTTACAAGCTCTCGGCCATGATGTCAGTCGGGGATATTCTTGAGAAGTTGACCAAGGGCGAGGTAGCGGCGGTTTGGGTGACTATACCAGAAGGGTATACCGCTAGGCAGGCAGCAGACAAATTGGCTGAGAAGGCATCTATCGACAGGAATAGCTTCCTTGTAGCCGCCTATTCGAGAGCTAAAGATTTCAATAGAATCTTGGACATACCTTCATACGCAATGGAAGGGTATCTTTTTCCCGATACCTATCTGGTGCCAGTCGAGGCAGACGCGCAGGAGGTGATCGGACTGATGATCGAGGCGTTCAAGTCCAAAGTGGCGGAGCCGTTTGCCGATGAAGTTGCGAAGATTGCGGCGGACAATAGCCCTGAGTCGAATGCGGCGGCTTTGCACCGGGTAGTTATCGTAGCTTCAATGATCGAGCGAGAGGCCAAGACACCGCAGGATCGCCCGCTGATCTCCGCCGTCATCTGGAACAGGCTCAGGTTGGGCATGAAGCTGGAAATAGACGCCACAGTGCAGTACGCGCACGGGAACCACAGGCCGAGGCTATACTACAGAGACCTGGAGCTCGATTCCCCGTATAACACGTATCTGTATGCAGGGCTGACGCCGGGGCCGATCTCTAACCCTGGACTGGATTCGATCGAGGCCGCCTTGCATCCGGCGAAGTCGAACTATCTTTACTACGTGGCTAGAGCCGATGGGTCGCACGTGTTCTCTCGCACGGTCGAACAGCATAACGCCGCTAAGAAGCGGATCAGGAATGGCAGGCCATGAGACTAAGGCTGCTAGATTTGCTCTGTCCGAGGCTGTATGCAGAGTCTCTTGCTGGTGTGGACCTTGACGCGCTTGCTGAGCGTGGAATAGAGGCGATTCTTCTCGATCTCGATAACACGATCCTGCCGTGGCGGGACAGCGAGGTACCGGAGGAGTCCGCCAAATGGGTGCGGGAGGCTCTCGACCGAGGGATGAGGCTATGCATCGCGTCCAACACGCGGAATCCCCGGAGGCTTAAGTTGGTGGCCGGAAAGCTGGGCATACCTTGTCTTGACAAGATAGCCAAGCCGAGGCGCAAGGGCCTCCGACAGGCGATACACATCGTGGGCTCCGATGCCAGCCGCACGGCGGTAATTGGCGACCAGATTTTTACCGATATTCTCGGCGGCAACAGGCTGCGAATGTTTACCATCCTTGTCAGGCCGATGCATCACCGGGAATTCATAGGGACGAAAATAAGCAGGCTGCTCGAAAAACCGGTAATTGCGTGGCTTAAGCGGAAGGGCTTGGTTGGAACAAAGGCGTTCAAGGAGGCGTCAGAAATACAGGATTAACCAGATGGAAATTTCCGGCAGCGCAAAGGTCCTTGGTCTGTTCGCTCACCCGGTCGGGCACAGCATGTCTCCGGCCATGCACAATGCGGCGATCAGGGTTCTCGGCCTGGATTATGTGTATGTTCCGTTCGATGTTGCGCCGGAGGGACTTGAGCAGGCCGTGAGCGGGATCCGGGGGCTGGGAATAGCCGGTGTCAATGTGACAATGCCGCACAAGGAGGCTATTATCGCCTACCTTGATGAGGTGGATCCCGATGCTCGCGATTTCGGTTCGGTCAACACTGTCACGAACGCCGGGGGCAGGTTGATCGGGGCGAGCACGGACGGCCCCGGCTTTATGAGGTCCCTGACAGAGGCGGGCTTTTCTGCTGGAGGGAAGAAAGCCGTAGTGCTCGGAGCGGGCGGCGCAGGCAGAGCAGTGACATTCGCGCTTACGAGGGCCGGCGCGCGCGCTGTTGTGCTGGACGAGGTTCCTGAGAAAGCCGACCGTCTTGCACACGACGCCGGGAAGATAGCAGGCGCAAGCGTCACGAGTGTGGAGCCTTCGTTCCTTGCAGAAGAGATGAAAGACGCGGACCTCCTGGTGAACTGTACCCCGGTTGGGATGCATCCGAGGGAGGACGCCATGCCCGTTTCGCCCGATCTCCTGCGGGCTGATATGCTTGTTTATGACCTGGTTTACAACCCTGTGGAGACCAGGCTTATCTCAGCAGCTAAGGCCGCCGGAGCGCACACGCTCAGTGGAGTAAGGATGCTGGTCTACCAGGGCGCAATATCGTTTAAGAAGTGGACAGGAGTCGATCCGCCGACCGATGTTATGGAAGCCGCCATATTGGCCCGGCTCGATAGTGACAAATGACAGCTTAGGGCTCGTACAAGAATAAAGGTATCATCCGGGTGTTGGGTGCTGGGTGTTAGGTGTTAGTAGGGAAGAGTCTTCCCAGCACCCAACACCCAACACCTAACACCGTTCTGACTGCTACCTTTATTTCTGCACAATGCCTTAGAGGGCGTGGAGAGGAGCTAAGAGAATGGTGATGACAAGAAAAGATCTCGGCGAAGTGCTGGTTGCCAAGCAGATCATATCGGCGGACGATCTGGCTCAGGCTAGAGAGGCTCAACGAAGCGCCCCTGGGGATATCGGACGGATAATTGTCGACCTTGGGTTTGCCCAGGAGAAGGACGTCGCCAAAGCCAGGGCGGAGGTTCTTGGGCTCCAGTTTGTAGACCTGTCAACCCACCGAATAGATGAATCTGCGGCAAGATCCATACCGGAGCATATATCGAAGCGTCACAATCTGATTGCGACAGCCAAGAATGGCGCCAAACTGACTGTGGCTGTTGCGGACCCGACCAACCCCGTGGCGCTGCAGGACGTGAGGCTTGCTTCAGGCGCGCAGCAAATAGTGACCGTGCTGGCGACTGAAGAGGACATCAGCGACGCAATCCGCAGAGTCTACAAGTCGGGCGGAGGAGATGGCGCCGTGGTTCCTGTGGCGAACTCTATGACCGGAGGCGGAGCATCAGACGCCTCGATAGCTTCCTCGCTCAGCCAGGCTATAGCGTCTTTCGGTGCGCGGGAAGAGGTGGCTGAGGAGGATGAGGCGGCACTGCGCGGAGCCGCGGAAGAGGCGCCGATCATCCGAATTGCCCACACTATCATCCAGCAGGCGATTCGGGACGCCGCCAGTGACATTCACGTAGAGCCGGACCGGCGAGGCGTGCGGGTGAGGTACCGCATTGACGGTGTTTTGCACGAAGTGATGCCGCTCCCCAAGTATATTCAAGCCCCGTTGATCTCGCGTATGAAGATTATGGCGGATATGAACATCGCAGAGCGCAGAGTGCCTCAGGACGGCCGCATTCCGATTCGCTGGGATAACAAAGACTACGACATGCGCGTGAGCTGCCTTCCCACAGTCCACGGCGAAAAAATAGTTATGAGAATCCTCGACAAGTCGAGCGTTCTCCTTGGACTGAACAAACTGGGGTTCACTGCAGAGACCCAGGCGCAGGTCGATGAACTGGTTGCCCAGCCGAACGGAATGTTCCTCTCGACGGGACCGACGGGAAGCGGTAAAACAACTACGCAGTATTCGGTGTTGCACAAGATCAACACCGTCGATAAGAATATCATTACGGTCGAAGACCCGGTCGAGTATCAGTTAGGCGGCATCTCGCAGGTGCAGGTGAATAGGAAGGCCGGACTTACCTTCGCCAACGCTCTGAGATCATTTCTCCGCCAGGACCCGGACATCATCATGGTCGGAGAGATGAGAGACCTCGAGACGGCGGAAATTGCTGTAGAAGCCTCGCTCACGGGACACCTGGTTCTCTCGACGCTGCACACGAACGACGCGCCCTCCGCTGTCATCCGAATGGTTGATATGGGAGTGGAGCCTTACCTTATATCGGCTACGGTCATCGGAGTCCTTGCGCAGAGGCTTGCAAGGAAGGTGTGCCAGAACTGCAAGCAGCCATATCAAGTGCCGGGCAAGGAGCTCAGGCGGTTTGGTTTTAAGCCAAATGACCCGGAAGAGATGGTGACCCTCCATCGAGGATCCGGGTGCGAGACGTGCAGACATACCGGCTACAAAGGACGAATCGGCATCTATGAGATGTTGAGGATGAACGACGAGATCGCGGAACTTATCGTCCGGCGCGCGCCGCTTGCCGATATTCGTGAGGCCGCGAAGGCAAACGGAATGTATGAGCTTCGGGAGGACGGACTGCTAAAGGTGCTCGAGGGGATAACAACCCCTGACGAGGTCATGAGAGTCGTCTTCACGGCAGGACACTGATTCTATTTTGGATTGCGGATTTTGGATTTGAGGTAACAGGTTGAATCCACAGGCAACTTTTCCAGTTCAACGTGTTCAGACGGAACAGCCGGTGGGGCAAGCGAGCAGCCCGGTCTCGCTTGAAGAGGTGCATATTGACGATCTGCTCAACATCGTAGTTGAGCAGGACGCGTCGGATCTGCATCTGTGTGTCGGCGTGCCGCCTATTGTGCGAATCGACGGCGAACTCATAGCGCTTAACTTCACGAGCTTCGATCCCGTCGAGTGCCAGAGGATGATGTACGACATCCTCTCGGATGAGCAGATTCAACGGTTCGAGTCCCAGCTTGAGCTCGACTTCTCCTACGCGCTTGGAAGCATAGCCCGGTTTCGCGTTAATACATACCGTGACAAGGGCTGTGTTGCCGCTGCTTTCAGGTTGATACCGACGAAGATACCGACGATACGCGAGCTTAACCTGCCCATAGTGCTGGAGGAGCTTACGCGCAAACCGAGAGGTATTATCATAGTGACTGGGCCGACTGGGAGCGGAAAATCGACGACCATGGCGGCCATGATAAATCAGATGAATGACGAGCGGAACGCGCACGTCATTACGATCGAAGACCCGATAGAGTATTTGCATCACCACAGGAAGTGTATCATCAATCAGCGCGAAGTAGGGCAAGATACTCATGAGTTTGCAAATGCGCTGAGGGCGGCACTGCGCGAGGACCCGGACGTTATCCTGGTCGGTGAGATGCGCGATTTGGATACCATGTCCAATGCGATCAGGGCTGCCGAGACGGGCCACCTGGTCCTGGCTACGCTGCACACGAACAGCGCCGCCTCAACGGTCGATAGAATAGTCGATTCGTTTCCGGCGGGTCAGCAGGAGCAGGTGCGGTTGATGCTCTCGAACAGCATTCAGGCTGTTTTGTGTCAGCAGCTTCTGCCAAGGGCCGGAATGCCGGGGCGGATTTGCGCGATGGAGATTATGATGGCTACGCCCGCCATACGCAATCTGATCCGGGAGGCCAAGACTCACCAGATGACCTCCATCATCCAGACCAGTGCAAACGTTGGTATGCAGACGATGGACCAGCATCTGCGAGAACTCTATGCAAAAGGGCTCATTGGCTACGATGATGCTTTAACAAGGGCGATGAACCCTGACGAGCTCAAGAAGATGATAACTACTCCTACCGGCTCGAACGGAAGGTAGGACGATCAGGGATTTTAGATTTTAGATTGCAGATTTTAGATTGAAGCCGATTTGGCGGTGGTGGCGATTCGAAGATTACCCCCCATCCGCGCAATCCGTACAATCCGCGTAATCCGCGTTTCAAAATCCGAAATCCGAAATCCGCAATGGAATCGGGGGTGTGACGAGTGCCGACTTATGCTTACAGCGTTCGCGATACAAGCGGGGCGGTGATACCCGGCACGGTAGAGGCCGAGAGCGAGGGCCTGCTGAGAAGAAGGCTTACGGAGCAGGGTTTCACCGTAGTAGACATAAAAGAGACCAAGGGCGCAAAGAGGCGCAATCCAGCCGCCGGATTCGGTCGGGTGAGGCTGAACGATATGGCTATGTTTTGCCGGCAGTTCTCGACCATGATCGACGCGGGTGTGTCTTTGGTGCGTTGTCTCTCTGTTCTCGCCGAGCAGACGGCCAACACGAAGCTGAAAAGGATCATAATCGATCTCCAGTCGGAGGTCGAGGCCGGACAGATGCTCTCACGCGCGCTTGGCAAGTATCCGGGCGTATTCAACAACCTGTTTATCGGTCTGATACGTGCGGGAGAGATCGGAGGTGTCCTAGAGGAAAGCCTCCAGAGGCTCGCGGGATTCCTCGAGAAGGACCAGGAACTCAGGCGCAAAGTCAAGGGCGCTATGATGTATCCTATGATCATCATGATAGTCGCCTTTGTAATCGTAACCGGCCTGGTCACGTTCGTCCTGCCGAAGTTTATGACCCTGTTCACGGACCTCGGAGTCAAGGAGTTTCCTGGACCGACGAGGCTGCTGATGGGTCTCAGCCACTTCATGACCAGCAAGTGGTATTTCATGATTGCGATAATTATAGGATTCGTCGTGGCGATAAGGTTGTTTGGAAAGACCAGGGTCGGCAGGCGGATACTCGACAGAGCGAAGTTGAAGGCGCCGGTCTTCGGCAAATTGAACCACAGAATAGCGCTTGCCAGGTTCTCGAGGACGCTTGGGACTCTCTTGTCTTCCGGCGTTCCTATTCTGCAGGCGCTCGAGACGGTTGCGGGAACGGTCTCGAACGAGATCATAAGCGATGCCGTTCTGGAGGCGAGGGCGAGGATCCGGGAAGGGGACAGGATAGGCGATCCTCTACAGAGGAGCAAGCTGTTCCCGCCTATGGTGGTACAGATGATCTCGATCGGTGAGGAGTCCGGTTCCCTGGACCCGATGCTTGCCAAGGTCGCCGACTTCTATGAGGCGGAGGTGGACGCGGCTCTGCAGGGACTCACGTCCGCTATTGAGCCGCTGCTGATAGTCTTTATGGGAGGGGCCGTTGGATTCATCGTTATCGCGATGTTCCTTCCGCTTGTGGCAGTGGTCCAGAGCCTGACCGGTGGGGGAGCGGAATAGCTAGTGCCCTTCTGGTTCTGGTCGGTTGTAGTATTTATCTATGGGACGGTCGTCGGCAGTTTCCTGAATGTTTGCATCTGCCGCATGCCGCGGGATGAATCCGTTGTCAATCCGCCGTCCCACTGTCCGAAGTGCAATACGAAGCTTGGGATTGCGGACCTGGCGCCGCTTGTAAGCTTCCTTTTGCTTGGGCGGAAATGCCGGTACTGCGGTGAGCCTATTGGCTGGCGCTACTTTCTGGTAGAGCTTGCCACTGGGCTGATGTTTGTGGCGCTGTTTGCCAAATATCGGTTCAGTGTAGATTTTTTTACGTTCGCGCTGCTTTCGGCGTCGCTGATAGCGGTTTTCTTTATCGATCTCGATCACTGGATCATTCCGGACCAGCTTTCGGTGTTTGGAATAGGGCTGGGAGTCGTTCGGGACATAGTTGGGTTGGTAATGCATGAAGAGGGGCGTTCTCTTCTGCGGATTCCTATACCGTTTACGCAGTTCGAGCTGCCGATGCTCTGGTCCATCGCCGGGCTTCTCATCTGCGGAGCCATATTCTACGCGATTGCGGTGTTGGGCGAGCTTGCGTTTAAGAAAGAGGCGATGGGCGGCGGCGACATTAAGCTTGCCGCGGCGATAGGCGCAAACCTGGCTTTGCCGCTCGCGCTGTTGTCGTTCTTCGTGGCCGTGTTCGCCGGCAGCGTGATCGGAATTGGAATGAAAGTAGCCCAGCGCGGCCAGCAGAAGGACAGCTATCTGCCTTTTGGCCCGATGATGGTTATAGGAGTGTTCGTAACGCTCTTCTTTGGAGCAGAAATTGTGGCGGCATATATGAGCTACCTTGAGCATGGAGGGATGTAGCGATTTTGGATTTTGGATTGCGGGTTCTGTTGTTTCGGGACACCCTTGTCCCGAAACCGGATCTTCGGCGATAGGTCCTGGAGGGATGAAACTATGAGAAGAATACGTAGCAGCAGCGGATTCAGCTTAGTTGAGCTACTTACAGTAATTGCGATTATTGCCATTCTGGCAGGGATAATCTTCCCGGTCATGACGGCCGTAAAGAAGAAATCGAAGACGACGCAGTGTATGACGAACCTGCACAACATCTCGATGGCGCTCAAGATGTTCAAGCAGGACAACAGGAGATTCCCGTCGTCACTCGCCGGTTATGTGCAGACAGACGGCGCGGTTGTGATTCCTTTTGAGAGAACCAGGGGGGACGCGCTGTATCCCGAATATGTGACGGCCGTGAAGGGGTTCCACTGCCCGTTGTCTCCGACGACAGATACATCTGCCACAGCGTCGCTCGCCGGATACAACTATTACGCATATGACAGCTATGACGTCTACACACCAGGCGTGGGAACTGGGGGAACTCCGCTCACGGCCAACGTGGAGGATCTGCGCTATACTCTGACATGGGCCGACGACGCGACAAGCCTGCCCCTGCCACCGTACCCGCCCGGCACCCCGAGTACGCCCGACCTGGACAAGTATGACTACAAGCGGCAGCTCAAGTTCCGCTCGCCGTCGGACGATACGGTTGTCACCTGGTGCAGCTATCATGAGGGAGGGGATTCGAGGGCGAAGATCCCTGTGCTGTTCCTTGACGGGCACTGCGATACGTTGAGCGCGGATACCGTCGCTGTGTGCAGGTGGCGAGTTCAGCCGAACAGGTGATGATAACGACGCCTGGACCTCCGGGAAAAGACGGGGGGATAAAGCAGGGTAACTGAGGCAGCCCATTCCCGGCTGCTGCTGCGGTTACCCTTTCGTCATAATAGGAACATTCCGACTGGCCGATTAGTCATACTAGAGAAGGCCGTAACCTTGGAGGTTGGAAGTTGCAGGTTAGAGGTTCGAGAGAATCGCAGCTTCTGGTTCTCAACTCAAAGCACTCAAATATCTTATATGATTGCCTGGCAACAATCCAACCCCGAGCCCTCGGGAACGAGTGGAGGCCGCTGTGAGACTAATAAGAAGCAACCGGGGCACCTCTATAGTCGAGGTGCTGGTAGTCATGGTGGTGTTCCTGGTGGGGATACTGACGGTAGTCAGGCTGTTCCCGCCGGGGTTCAAGTCCGTGAGGCACGCCGAGAGCATGACTTTCGCCTCGCGGCTTGCGCAGTACGAAATCGAACGCTGGAAGAACAACGCCGACAACCTGCCGGATGGCGTGCTGCCTATCGGGCTTGTGGGCGGTACGCTTCAGGTCCTGAACGACATCTATCCCGGCCCTCCGATAAATGACGACAACGCCGGGGTCTTTCGCCGGATAATAGGGGAGACGGCTCGCATTCCCTTCGGCGGCTGGTCCACGCGGCCGGAGAGCGGCTCGATTTACATTCTCTCATTCAGCCCGATAGACGTCATGACACCGGGGAGCATACTCGCGGTCCGCGGAGGCGACCTTTCGAGGCGGATTGTCGATTCCGACAACATGATCGGCCAGCCTCCCTGGGACTGGCTGAGACCATATCAGTACGCGATAGATTATGATGCCTCCAAGATCTCCTTTAGTTCGTCGGAGAGTTACCGGGTCTTCTACCTCGCCTGCTCCTGGTGGGAGTATGCGGGGAAAGGCGAGCCGGAGCTTCGCACTGCTACTGACATCCGTGCAGAGATACCGGTTGCAAAGAGCCATCGCTGGCTCACCATAGGAGTGAGGCCGAACGATGATATTCTCATACCTGTAAGCCCCGGAGCGACATTCATCGGCCTCGACCGCTACAGCGATACCGTCAGCCGGGGATTCGCCGAGCTGCAGCCGCAGGACCGCTGGAGCAGCGATCCTTACGAATACAAATTGATCGATTCCGTGCTTGGGATCATCTCCTTCAATCCTCTCGGGTATACTCAAACGGAATTTGGCAGGTCGCTTGAGGCCAGGATAGACTATGACATTCTCGATTCTGAGATCATACGAGAGGACAGAAGAGTTCCCGTGCGGGACGGTAGCCCCAGCCCCACCGATCCCTACCGGATAAACCTGACGCTGAACCGCTTAAAGGAGACAAATGAGACGATCAACCCGGACGGGACGGTATATGCAGGAGTGAACTCCTATGTCCCGGTGGACCTTCTTGCCATCGACCTGGAGACGTGCCGCCAGATCGATCCGGGGCTGATTACGCTGAACTATAAGGACGGTGTGGTCGAGCTCAATCCCGATGCTTATGGCTTGATCCGGCTGCTGGCTCGACCCAACTCAACGCGGGATAGTATAGCACAGGTGATGCCTGCCGGGCGCAACATTCGGTTCTTCTATAAGGCCGAGGGAGATTGGTCGACGCAGTTTCACAAAATATACTCAGTATTTGAGAGGAGCGACAGCGGAGCGCTGGACTACAGGACCTACACGATCGATCCGAACAACCAGACAAGGCTGGTATTCGCCGCGTGCAACGCGAACCAGGTAGTATCTGTAAACTATGAATACATCGACTCGGTCGGACGGACGAAGAAGGTCGTTGGCGAGTCCCACCGGACTTCGGACGTTCTTGTCAAAGGCGGAGGGGTAGACCGGACTTACATCGATCTCAAAGTTAAGCCTGAGGAGAATGAGACAATTACCAGGATATTCTCCGTCACCGGCGCATCGGCTGTGGCCAGGGTTATCTGGCGGGACAGCGACCGGTGGAGGTATGTCGATCTGGACACGGCGCTCGTGAGGAGGCTGGCGGATTGAAGAGTCTAAAGTCGAAAATCCGTCCCATTGTTTGGGCAGGATTGCAAATCCCGAGGCGCCGCACGGGGACGTGCGGCATACCTGGCCCGGCGCGTGACGGGCCGGGCCATCGGAGCGTTAAAGTCATTTAATGCGCGATACCGGAACCGGGGAAGCGAGGAATGATCTGAGACGGGGAATTCCCCGCCTATCCATCTTCCCCGTCTCCCCGGTTCTGGTGGTAATCTAATCGGCTGACCTGGATTACGCATCAGCAGTTGCTTCGGACTGCTTTATCTGTATTGACAGGTCTGCACATTTGTATCAGTGCGGTAGTATATCTCTACGAAGGTAATCTCTACCTCACTACAATACAGAAAAACCGAAGCCTGCTGATGCGTAATCCAGGCTGGCGCGGCGAACGGTAATCGAATCATGAACCGAAGAGGAACAACAGCAGGGTTTACGTTGATCGAACTCCTCGTGGTCATAGCGATCACGACGGTGCTGATCGGCCTCATCCTCGGCCCGGTCATTCAGACGTTCAACCTGACGCGTCGGGCGAACGCGATGGTCATGTCGCAGGACACGGCGAGGATGACGCTCGAAATGGTCAGCCGTGAGCTTGGCGAGGCAATGTTCATCTACGATAACTCGAACAGCCCTATCGTGTTTCCCTGCGAGAATCCCAACGACACTACACCCGCTCTTGCTGCCTGTCCGCAGGGCCTTTACGGTAAGGTGGACTTGATCCTGCCGAAGCTGGTTATGCACTGCAACAACCTGAGGCACCCGGAGGGCAGGCCAAGGGACTATGACAGAGGGGAAGAGGCGTGGCCTATCTGCCCTGAGTGTCTTGCCGCAGGCATCCCCGTTGGTCCGGAGGATGTCGAGGCAAAGCCGAAGCAGCCTCTCACACCCGATAACAAGATAGTGCGCTATTTCGTCGGGCTTGCCAACAACGATCCGGGCGCTTCGGTGATCATTTATCCTTCTCCGGGCTACCGTGACTGGCCGGAGTCGGGAGCACCTATCAACGGTTTTATTCTGTATCGAGCCGAATTCGACCCGTATAATGAGAACCTGATCCCCAGGGTGAACGGCAAGCCCTATCTGGACGATCCTTACTTTTTCTACAGCACGGACCCTGCGCCGGACGGCAACCCACGTTGGCAGAATTGGAAGATTGTGGCGAAGCCCGTCGGGCCGCAGACCGATATAGACCTGATAACGGTGAAGCTGGACGAGACCGAAACGCTGATAGACGGGGTCACGCCGAGCGTCAGGTTACAGCTTACCCAGGTTACGAACGATTCACTTTCTCCGGCATACACCTCGGATTCGAGCTCCGAGTCGCCGCTTGCCATCCCCACAGTGTTCCGGGCGAAGTACGGAGGGTGGGGGAGCGCGCATTTAGGAGATCCTGCTAAGCCGGTTCCGCCGAACTACAGCGTGAGTCTGATCCGCTACAACGAGGCTACGGGCACGAACGACATCTGGTACAAGACGCGCTGGGAGTGGAACAGCGGTCTCGTCGATTTCGACCTCTGGCTCGACAGGTACGATGCGGCGGGGAGCAGAACGGGGACGATTTTGAACATAAGCCAGTTGCTGCAGGATCTGGAAAACCCAACGCTGGCCGGCATGGGCACGACGTTCACCCCTCCAAAGCCGGAGGTAGCTTTCATAGTCGATCCCACCCGCGGAGAGGTGAGGTTCGATTTTCCCGGCTCGGATGTCATAAGCCAGGACGATATAGCTGCAATGAACGCGAACGTCAGGGCCAACTGGGCGGGTGGGATGATCGGGCCGAGCAGGGCTTACCGGCTGTCGATGTTCACCAATCTGGACCCGAGGTCTGGGTATCAGCCCAGGATAGTTCCGGGCAGCGAGGTAGTGAGAGGGCCGGACATGACTCCCGGCCTGTTCCACGACCCAAGCCTGGTGCGGCTGGTCCGCTATGAGAGGGTGCCGTTCAACCTCGGTGACCCGGGCAGAAACCAGTACAAGATCGACTACGGTGTAGACGATCTGACGGGCGAGCGGGTGGGGTGGATGATCTTCAGTCCGGCTCCCGATGAGCCGATTCCGGAGATGATTGTGGACGGCCCTGCGCGTATATATGTGAGCTATAAGTTCCAGTTGAACAGGGACGGCGACGTCGTTGTGGCTAACTATACGACCAAGACCCTGATGACGGTCACGATGGGTATCCGGTTCTACGACCGAAACTCCGGCAAGGTCCACCCGGTCGAGCTTACAAACAAGGTCCGGGTGAGGAATTTGTTGAGGTAGAACAACTAACAGGCTTGGAATATGCGTCTGATAGCAGCACAAAATAGAAATCGGCTTGGGAACGAACGGGGGCAATCGCTGGTCATTGCGATAGCGGTAATGTTTCTGCTCGTCTTTCTCGGTATGGTTTTTGTGCTTTTGGTGGCACGGAACCAGTTCCGAGCGGGGCGGTCGCGGGACGTGCTCGCCGCGCAGTATCTGGCGGAAGCGGGCATCAACTACGCCGATAAGATGCTGAGGACCGGGGAAGAAGGAGCGGACTGGCGTCCGGCGCCGGATAATCTCGGCTTTTCGAGGAACCCGGCGACGGGTGACCTTACCCCTCTTCCCAACCTCGACTCGCTTGCGGAAGAGCATCCTGATTTCAAATGGCTGAGGCCGTATGACCCGGTGGAGTCCCGCTATAAAGGGCCGTCCGGAGGCTATACGACCTATGAGATGGGAGACGGCAGGTTCCTTCTCAGGCTCACTTACGATCCTGACCCGAACGATCCTGCTTCGAAGCACATCAAGATAGAATCAGTCGGCAGGGTCGGTATTGTTGACGAAGACGACCCGACCACCTGGACCAACTCGCTCCGTCTCAAGCGCGAACTAACAGCGTATAAGCCGATTGGTGTTACGGACTATCTCAGGTTCATAACCAACAAGGAGAAACGAACAGGGGATATACCGCTCGGCGCGGCGGGATTCAACGTCAAATACGGCTATTTCGATCCGAACCAGCCCGAGCCGGTCCGTGGAGCGCCGATCAGGGTGAACGGCAACCTCAATTGGTACGGCAGAAATATAGATATAATCCTTCGCGGCACGACATATCCCGCTGACACCGGAACGGGTTACCTGCCGATAGACCTTGTGGAGGTCTCAGGAACGATCGAGCACGAGAGTATGCCGGGAAACACGCCGATCCCGGTCAATGTGCTTGAGGTGATCGACGGCGCGCCGCAGCCGATGCAACAGGTCTTTCCGAGCAACTTCCCCGATTTCACGACGGTTAGAGGATTCTACCGCGATGGCTCCGACTACCCGGACATAGAGCAGCGGGCGAGGTCGATAAAGCGTCTGGAACCTCCGCTGATCGATGCAAGCGACCCGGCGAGCAATGTGCCGCGATACATAACCCTTACTCGCGACTCCGGCGAATGGATAGAAAGGCCCGACGGCAGGAGGGTGAACAGCGGGCGCTACGGCTGGGGCCGCGGCGTATACATCGACAACTTCGATGACAGGCAGCCTGAAAGCGAGACCCTCTTCGGCGGCTACACCCCGCGCGCGGACTGGATGAAGCCGAACAACGATATGGCCGCCTACTGGCAGGGGCCTTACTATGTGCCTCCGGGCGTCATAATCACCCTTAATCCCTACGACACCGATGGAGACCCGAACCGGGAGCCGGACATAACGATTACGAGGACCGACATCATATCTCGCGGCCAGGAGGCCGGGATGAAGGCGATCTGGTATGACGCCGCAGGGTATCCGATGATCGGCAAGGGCTCAACGATCACCATTCCTTACCCGCAGGGCACACAGACGTTCGACTATAACGCGGGCGGCTCGTCCGGCTCGATTACCCTTGATCGAAACGGCGTAATCTATGCGGAGGGGAACATCAGGATTCGCGGTATGCTCGCGCCGGACAAGCAGCTTACGGTGGTCTCGGACGGGATCATTTACGTAGAGGGAAACGTGCTTAAGTATCGCGACCCGAACACCGGCCAGGTGGACAAGACCTGTGCCATAGCTCTGCTCGCTAAGGAGTATGTCTGCGTTAATACCACGCAGTTCGTGTCGCTTCTGACATCGACCGGGCCGACGTCGATAGGGTCCGACTCGGGCACGGGAGATCCGCCGTATCATCTGGTAATAAGTCCGGAGCCGGCATCAACTTTCTTCTCGTCGTTCTCGCTTGGACCGCCCACCGGTCTTTGGCAGCCTGGCGACGCCTGCGCGTTGTTCGTAAGACACGCCGGACAGTACGGGCCTTCGTATATCAATATGTGGCTGAACAGGAATGTGGACCCGGGCAATCCGTTCCAGGGATTGCTCCAGATTGGAAAAGCCGATCCTCTGCTTCCGCCGCCGTATGTATTTGGCTGCGGTGATCCCCGCTACAGCATACCGGGGACAGGGATTTCAAGTCTTTTCGAGCATAGAATTTGGGAGCTTGGCGCACCAGTGGCGGTCAACGACCAGCTTCGCGCAATCATCGGCATACCGAACTACTTCGAGGTGGTGCTGGACCAGTCATCGTATACGCGAAATAATTATCTGCTCTCGCAGTTCACGGTCCAGCCTCTGGACATCCGTATCGAGGCCATAATCTACGCGCAGAACAGGTCGTTTTTCATTATTCCAGGCAACTGGTTCAACATGAACGCCGCCGACGTTCCAGGGGCGCCGAGGCCGCGCGGAACCGATGACAGGTGGCCCTACTTCGGCCAGCCTCTCGACACCAGGATAACGGTCGACGGCGCTGTAACTGAAAATCTGCCTGCCAGGGTCGGTGACGTTGCGGAATGGTATTCGAAGTGGAGCAATATACCCGAGAGGTACGGCGGCAGCGGAGTGCCGACGGCGCATCCCGGAGACGGACTGACGTTTCTCTACGATCCGATGCTCGGCTGGCCCGTGCTGGACAACGGCGGCCAGCCCGTGCCGGTACGGACGGATGACTATGGCCGGACGCTGCCGATAGCGCCTCGGCTGCCCGTCTGCGAGTCGCTGTACTACTACGGCGAGCCGACGTAGGTGCGAGCGATGAGCGATGAGCGATGGGCGATGAGCAATGAGTTGTTGAAACGCGAAAACACGAAAAGACGAAGGACGCGAAAAAGGAGTAGGTCGGAAGTCAGAAGCTGTCAGCTTCTCGGCCTCTGCGGGGCCGCCGTCGGCA
>JACPPP010000303.1 GCA_016190935.1 Armatimonadota bacterium
AAGGCATCCTGAGCCTGTCGAAGGGTGCCGTCTACGAAGCGCCGCACCTTTCGTGCTTCGACACGCTCATCCTTCGACAAGCTCAGGATGGCTCAAGATGCGGCGTATATTGCTCACGCCGGTTAAAAACGATGCTCCTGAACTTCGAACGACAGTCCTTGACAAACTTACAAACATGGGGTATCCTGCGGGTAAAACTTAAGCTCAGCTTAAGACTTTGAACGGAGTAGAAAGGAGTGGAATCATTTGAAGAACGAGAGGAGAAGAAGCGCAGCGGGTTTGCGGAGTCTGATCCTAGCGCTGGCACTCGTCCTGGCGGCGGGCTGTATTGCAGCAGGCCAGCAGCCGGTCGCGACGGGAACTCAGATCCCCATCATCATCAATATCTACAAGAACGCAGGCATTTCCCCGGCGGATGCCAAGGCGGCGATCGAAGAGGCAAGTAAGATAGCAGCACAAGCCGGCTACAAACTGACCGTCGTCAAGGTCAACGAGAATGCCACAGGCGGCGACGCTGACGAAAACGGGGACATCGCGCCCGCTGAAGTCGAGAAAGTGGTTAAGGCGGGAAAAGATGAGATCGAAAAAACCCCCAACAAGAAGGGTGTCAAGGTCAGCTTCACCCGCACCCCACTCACGGGCAGCACTACCCCAGGCTGGACCTACCACGATAAGCCTGTCATGGTCGTGAAGAACCGCGGCAGCTCTGAAGCTACAGGTCAAACGATCGCTCACGAACTCGGCCATATTCTCACGCTCGGACCAAGACATAAGGTAGATAACAGAACCGACGCCGATGGCGTCGGGCATACTCCCAACAGGGCAGGGGACAGCGGAAACGGTAACATAATGGCTCCGAGCAATCGGAGGAACGGCACCAAGCTGACTCAGGACCAGATCGACGAGATGAAAAAGAAGCGATTCGAGCGTGGCAAATGCGCCAGCCAGTGGGACAGGGCCTACGGGGCCAGCAAGGATAAACACCAGCACGGCGTAAGGACCGATGATCTGGGAGACCAGGCTGCAGGGAGCCCAGCCCACGCCGACATAACGACGGCTACTCTTAACGGCATCAATGGAGATCCCGTCATTTGGGGGCAGATAGCTTTGGGGGGTACGTTTGCAGAGTCATCCACTGTCAATACACGGTATGTTATGGTATTCAACTCGGACAATGACACCTCCACGGGCAGCATATATGGTCCTTTCGAGGGAGTGGAGTATGCGCTGCAGATCCGCGCCCTAAAGTTTGAAAGCGGCGAACTTATGATTTTTCCCGCGAATGTTACCAATCTTATGGATGGCGAAGTAGTTCCGCTGCCTGAAAAGCCGACTGTTACGAACGCCGAGTGGCTGACTGATACGGAGGGACTTGGTGGGCAGACTGTATACAACTATATCAATTTCACCCTGCCGAAGGAGATGGTGGGAATTCCTGTAGGAATCGAGACGGGTGATGCGACGGAGGTCCCAGTTGGAGTTCTCTCCGAGGAGGTGGTGAGTGGTATTGTCGCCGACGAGTCCAGTCTCGTCTTCAACCTGGATCAGTGGCTTCGTGATCCCACACTTGAAACTTTCGGTAACGGCGTCCCGACGCCGGGGCAGCCCTATCCGTTTGCCATCAGTGGGCTGCAGCCGAATGATATATTCAATCTCTATGTAGATGAGACCCTGGTCAAGACCGGTGTTCTGGATGAAACAGGCGGCTTCGGGCCCAGACAGTTCATATTCCCTTCGGATTTGTCCAACAACCATATGCACTTCCTGACAGCGCAGGACAGCACGGGCGAGTTTGCATACAATATCACCTGCCCTGAGCCTGTCACAACCGTGGCTGAGGCCAAGTCATTGAGTGATCAGGGGCTGTGCAGCCTGGACAGCCTTGGCGTCAGCGCCGCGTTTGGTGACATCTTCTATGTCCAGACTGATGATCGGTCCAGCGGCATAGCAGTCTACGGGCCTGGAAGCGTTCCGCCAACAGGACTGCGCACGAACGTCCTGGGAGTGATCAGGACCAACAGCGACGGCGAGCGGTACATCGAGGCCAGTGCAGTCGAACCCGTAGACGAGGATGTGATGACGCAGCCGCTGGGGATGAACAACCGGGCAATCGGCGGTGGAGATCTGTTCTTTGATCCGATCACGGAGAGCGGCCAGATGGGAGTGACGGACGGATCCGGCCTGAACAACATTGGTCTTCTCGTCCGCACAGCCGGCCGCATTGTTGATGTCGAAGATGATGTCAGCCCCACATGGTTCAGGATTGACGACGGGAGCGGTCGGAGCATCAAGTGCCTTGCGACTGCCGATGTGAGCATAGACCCCACCTGGCTCGACAGGATGGCTGTGGTGACGGGGGTATCGTCTATGGAAAGGAACGAAGACAACGAAGCCTGCTCCGTCATCAGGCTTCGAAGTCAGAATGACGTCCTGTTCCTTTGACAGTAAGCACCCGAAGAACATAATGCTGCTCTCGGTCGAGCTTTATGATCGAAGTCATTCCGAAGAAGCCTAGTGGGTCATTTGCTGTGCTTTGTGCCATAGTGTCATTTCGACCCTGAAACAAGTTCAGGGTGACAATGGCTGCTTTCGTGGCAAATGACCCACTAGCTAGTAGACCGATCCCTAATTACCATTGCATACAATAAACACGGATCGTGTTTTGTGATTTCGGAACACTCTACTAGAGTTTGTTATCCTCCGGGAACTGCCGTATAGTGCTGGCAAACGACATTAGCCTTCCACTCCCCCTCTTCCTCCGCCTCTGAACAATATTGATTAGAACGCCCCACCCGGCTTGACACTGCTTCCCCCTGGCAATAACATGTGATATGCCTGAACGGTAGTGCCTGCACCCAGTTGGAGATAAATCGATGCCGCAATCGAACCTTTATGATGAAGAGCCTCCGCGCGATGTTGTGAAGAGGGCGGAGTTCCTGAGACGGGAGATCTCGAAGCACAACTATTACTACTACGTGCTGGACGCGCCGGTTATTTCCGATGCCGAGTACGACCGGATGATGCGCGAACTGGTCGATATTGAGACTAAGTTTCCATCGCTCGTGACTCCCGACTCTCCTACGCAGAGGGTCGGCGCGCCTCCGCAGGAGGCGCTCGGAACACACAAGCATCGCCAGCCTATGCTCAGCCTCGCGAACGCTTTCTCAGAAAAAGAGCTTCGTGCTTTTGACGCTCGAGTTAAGCGGATACTCGGCATAGATGGCGACCGGTCACTTGAATACGTCGCCGAACTCAAGATAGACGGTCTTGCGGTTTCGCTCACCTACGAGAATGGTGTTTTTGCGGTGGGCGCAACGCGGGGCGACGGCTACCGGGGCGAGAATATAACTGCAAACCTTCGGACCATCTACAGCATACCACTCAATATAAACCTGAGTCCTGAGAAGAAGAAGGCTATTGCTCCGCAGTTTTCCGTGCCCAGGGTGGTGGAGGTCCGGGGCGAGGTGTTCATGCTGCACGACGAGTTCAGAAGGATCAATGAGGAAAGAGCCGAAAGAGGTGAGCCGACATTTGCTAATCCTCGCAACGCCGCAGCCGGCTCGGTTCGTCAACTTGACCCGAACGTGACTGCCCGCCGAAGGCTCGATATGTTTTGCTATGGCATCGGCTATGTTGAGGACGGCGGCTGGTCTACCCACTATGAGGTGCTTTCGGCGCTCAAAGGGTGGAAGTTCAAGATCAATCCAAACATTACGTTCTGCGAGAACATAGAGGGAGTCCTGGACTTCTGCCGCGAATGGGGTGAAAAGCGCGACTCTCTTGACTACGATATCGATGGAGTGGTGGTGAAGGTCAACTCTCTCGAACAGCAGGAGCGCTTAGGATATGTCGCACGGAGTCCGCGCTGGGCTATTGCGTATAAGTACCCTGCGCTCCAGGCCACCACGGTCATTAGATACATTTTGGTCTCCGTCGGCCGGACTGGCGCGCTCACGCCGGTTGCGATTATGGACCCTGTTGAGGTGGGTGGAGTAACTGTCTCACGCGCAACGCTTCATAACGAGGACGAAATCCGCCGGAAGGACGTGAGGGTAGGGGACACGGTTGTGATCCAGCGCGCCGGAGACGTGATTCCTGAGGTGGTCGAGGTGGTAAAGGAGAAGCGGGACGGCGACGAGGAAGAGTTTACGATGCCTGAGAAGTGCCCGGTGTGCGGCGGTGAGGTTGAAAAGCCTGATGGCGAGGCCGTGGCCCGGTGTGTGAATATAGCCTGTCCTGCTCGACTCAGGGAAAGCATCAGGCACTTTGCATCGAGGGGCGCCATGAACATAGACGGAATGGGGCCGTCGCTGGTAGATCGGCTGGCGGACGCTAAGCTGGTCAGCGACCCAGGTGATCTATATTTCCTGAAGCAGGAGGATCTCCAGAGGCTTGCCCGTATGGGAGAGAAATCGGCGTCCAATATAATTTCCGCTATCGAAAGGAGCAAGGATACCACACTCGCGCGGCTGATTTACGGGCTTGGCATAAGGCACGTTGGAGAGAGGACGGCGCAGGTCCTTGCGCAGCACTTCGGCACACTCGATAAGGTCGAGAACGCCTCTGTTGACGAACTCGCGTCCGTGCCGGACGTTGGGCCGGTGGCGGCGGAGAGCATAGCCAAATTCTTTGCACAGGAACAGAACAAGCGGGTCCTTGCGAAAATCCGGGAGGCTGGAGTGAGGACAGAGCCGGTAGAGGCGCCTCGGGAGGTCCCACAGTTTGCGGAGAAAACCTTCGTGTTTACCGGAGGGCTCGAGTCTATGACCAGAGAAGAGGCGGAGGATCTGGTGGCAAGTCTCGGGGGAAAGGCGAGCTCGTCCGTCAGCAGGAGCACCGACTATGTGGTCGCCGGAGAAAGACCGGGGTCGAAGCTCGCAAGAGCGCGCGAACTAGGCGTTACAGTGCTTTCCGAAAAGGAGTTCCTTGAGATGGTGGGCCGGGAATGAGCCACAGGATGCTGCTCTGGCTGCTGGCGATACTCTGGATGCTCGCCATTTTTCTATTTTCCTCTTTTTCCACGCTTCCGGAGCCGCCCGGCATACGAATGTCTGACAAGGCCAAGCACTTCCTTGCCTACGCGGTGCTGGCATGGCTTCTACAGAGAGCGGTTCGGGGCACGTGGAGAAGCTGGGGCAAGTTTACAGTCGCGGCCGCCGCAGTTTCGATCTCCGCAGTGTATGGTATAACGGATGAGGTCCACCAGCTATTTGTGCCGAACAGATACTGCGACCTTCTGGACTGGATTGCGGACCTATTGGGCAGCATTGCCGGTGTGTTGCCCATTCTGGCTGCCGGAAAGTTGAAGCTCAAGCTGTGAGCCTGAAACAGCGGAGGTGATGTTACATGGAAGACGGTGAGGACAAGGGTTTTGAGGTAGTGGACAAGCGATCAAGCAGGGAGGCTGTACGGGATTCCTCCGATTCGGAGGAAGAGGAGGCTCCGGCCAAGACGCAGCAGGAAGCTGAGGCGCGCGAGGAGCAGCCGGAGCCGGGTAAGGAGGAGGCTGCAGGCGACGTCTACTCGCTCATCGAGTGGATCATTCTGATGCTTTCGGAGAGCGCCTGGCAGTGGATGGGGCTGCATCCAAATCCGGCCACGAGGAAAGTGGAGCAAGACCTCGCCCAGGCGAGGATAGCCATAGACAGCGTGGTTTTCCTGTCGGACCAGGTAGCGCCCCATATCTCGGAGGAGCAGCGGAAGGCCTACAGGTCGCTTATAAGCGATCTCAGAGTGAACTTTGTCCAGCAGCAGACCAGAGCTAGTCAAGCCGGAGCGACTGGTTGAGTGTAATCTGATGGATGACCCCGGCCATCAGGAGTAGAATTGCGTCGGAAGAAAAAACTTCCGACCTTTTGCGTCTGAGAAGTATCTACTCATGTGAGTCACACTCGATACAGCGGAGTCTGGATATGCGCACGGATGAGACACTTGTAAAAGCTGCTCAAGGGGATGATCGCACAGCCTTCAGTGAGCTTGTGGAACGCTATAAGGACAGAATATACGGCTTTTGCAGGGCTTCGCTTAGCCCAGCGGACGCCGAAGATGCCTGTCAGGACAGCTTCGTACTCGCTTACTCGAAGCTTCATTCCCTTGCCGACCCTAGGAAATTCCGCCCGTGGCTTTTCACCATTGCCAGAAACCAGGTGCGGAAGAAGGTGGGCGCTCGGCTCGAATCGTCTGAGCTGGAGCTGGCGCTGGATTCGCCAGGTGTCACACCAGCCGAGCAGCTACGAGTCTCATCCCTGGCCCGGCTTGTCCGTGAGTTGGTAGCAGGTCTATCGGACGCTAACAGGCCGGTGGTGGAGCTGTACTACCTGGCCTCGTTAAACACCAGGGAGGTTGCCGAAGCCCTAAACCTTACTCCTGAGGTCGTCAAGAGCAGGTTGTATGAGTCAAGGAAGGACATCAAAGCGCGGCTAATCCGTGGTCTAAGAGATGCGCTGCGGCGCGAGTTGGCGCCGAGCGACCTGGCAGGTCGGATCATAGAGCGCTGCGGCTCCGGGTGCGAGTGTGGGCTGATTATCCCGGAAAAGGAGGGGTCACAGGTGGCTGAGAAGAAAAAGAAAGCCGTCGAGCAGACCAAGAAGCAGGAGAAAGAGAAATCCTGCGGTTGTGGATGCATCGGCAAGAAGTAAATCCCTTCGTTGGCCCGCGGGTTGGTATATGCCCCTCCCGCGGGCCAATATCGCCTCTTTCTATAACTACCGAATTGTCAGTTTGACAGGTAGCCGAGTTCTCTTGCGTGCATGATTGCAAATCGGGCAAGGTCGAAGGATTTTCTGCTGGCTAAGAAATGTGAAAAACTGACCGCCAGGGGTTGACGCCAAATGGGTGGGCTGTGGTACACTATCTCAAGGCCAAAGGAAGACGAAAGAAATGTCCGCACCAGATAACAACCTTGAACGGTGTCTCACTCTAAAGGAGCAACTTCGCCTCTATACGGCGGTCGAATCGCGCGGAACGAGCGCTAGTGCAATGATGCGCCCAGAGCACGAAACCGCCGAGAGCGACGCCATTATTGAGTGCGCCGATAATCTCGAATTCATGCGCTGCCTGATCAACGATAGCATGAAGCTCATAGTCACGTCGCCTCCATACAACCTTGGCAAGGCGTACGAACGCCGAAAGGCTCTTGATACTTACCTTTCTTCTCAGACCCAGGTCATCTCCGAATGTGTCCGTCTTTTGCACCCACAAGGTTCGATCTGTTGGCAAGTGGGAAACCACATTGCGAAGGACGGAGAGGTAGTGCCGCTCGACACCGTTCTATATCCCGTCTTCAAAAGCCACGGCCTACGGTTGCGAAACCGGATTATATGGCACTTCGGGCACGGATTACATTGCAGTAAGCGCTTCTCCGGCAGGTATGAAACAATCCTGTGGTTCACTAAGGGCGACGACTACACTTTCAACCTGCACCTTATCCGAAGTCCTTCCAAAGAAGTATCTTAAGGGGCCAAACGCCTATCGCTAGCACTCATGATTCGAGTGTACCATCCGTAGACGTCCGTATAGTCGAGGAATGTGCAAAGGTCAGCCAGGCCGCTTTGTTGGAACGTAGGACGCCCCAATTGTCTGACGAACAACGACCGGCGAGAATCATTTGCTACCACCGTGAATCTTGGTCGCAGCCTTGGAGCTAACAGATGGACATCGTTGAACCGTAGCAAACCCGAGTATATTGGTGTTGAATGCTCCACCTCAAAGAACGCCTTGGGCTCGCTTGATCCGCGTTGCACCCACACGACATCTATCTCCTGCAAAACGGACTCGATAGACTCAAAGCCATGCGGCAAGATACCGCGGCATTCGAAGAAGTCCGTAAGGGACCAATCCAATTTGCTGCGGTCTGCAGGCGGCAGCCAGACGTCGTAGTCTTTTGACATACCGATGGCACCCAGCAGTGTCTGCACCTGACTATGAGATAGTTCCGGCTTATCGATTGGTGCCTCGTCTCTAAGTCGTTCCAACTGCGCCCAGCCCATATTACCTTCCACGTTGAATCTGCCCGCTCTTGCTACATATAATTCCGTTCCACCATCATCTATGTAGACTTGAGCCTTGTACTGTCCGTCACCGGCTGGTAGTGTCGCTTGAAACACATCTTCGTAGTCAGAATATCGTATGAAAAGCGGTTCCGCTTGGTTATCCCAGAGTAGGCAAATGAATGAATTGTGCCCTTCCAGTTGAACCAACTCTTCTGCACGCAACCCGTAAAACGTCCGATGGCCGTGCATCCTTGAGTACCGAATGTAAACGCGCGCCGAGCCGCCATTCATCGAGTACAAAGACTGACTTCCGCCGAGCCTTTGTAACGGACCGCAACGCTTTGCCAATTCATCAAGAAAATCAACTTTGACCAGGTTTGCCATCTTTTGTCTAATTCTGGCCCTCTTGTCCGCAAGCCTTAGCATTTAGCTAGCGTGCGGAGTATTTACTGACTATCTCCGCCTTCCGCTATTAGTTTTTCGTACATTGCGCGAATTTGATCGGGCATAGATCGCAAGTCCTTGTGCGTAAGACAAAGCTCGGGGTGCTTGCCACCATCTCTCTCAATGCTATCCCGATCGACGATCGTAATGCGAGCTCGCTTAACGTTCGTGTATACGTCTGTCACGAAACCCCGCTCAACCTGAATGACGATGTCAGAAGCGCTGCTTAGTGCGGTTCCGGACCGACGATGTTTGGCTTTGTTTTCCATGATTTGCTGACACCTCTCTCGCTATATCTTCTTATGCGACAGCCCAATAGCCAAGTCGTGATCGCATGACGACCAAGCCTCTTCCGTATGTCCAAACTGATACTTCTACAAAGGATATTAAAAAACCTTCCACGTCACAAAACAGAAGAGTCCGGATTAGAGAGGATGTTTCACCGCCGAATTGCAGAGCCGCGGATGGTCAGAATCTCGCACGTCCTACTGGGTAACTGCCGATCACAAGCTCATCCGCAAGACAATGGGGCTACCAACCGAGCAGCAGCGCGAAGAGATAATACAAGCAGGTCAGACGCCGATTTTTTCTTATAATCAGACTGATTTTGTCAAAGATCGTATGGCCGTTGAGGTTCAGTTCGGCAAATATGCGTTTGTTGCCTACGATCTGTTCGTGAAACACATGGCTTTCTTCGTTGGCGATGTCATCGATGTCGGTGTTGAAATACTACCAATGAAGGAACTTCAGGCCGAAATGTCGTCAGGCGTGGCGTATTACGAGGGAGAACTCTACAACTTGATTCGCCAAGGTCGCGGCGTGCCCGCGGTTCCGCTCGTCCTGATCGGCGTGGCGCCCTAGCGGGCAGCGGTATCTATTCCTGCTTTACGTTTTGACCGCATCCGATGGTCCCGGAATGGCAGTTCCCCGACACAGATCTGCCTGCTTTGGGAATGATGGTGAAGTGGTGGGCATCGGAAGGGTGTGGAGTTGATCCCCTTCTCAGGTTTCGGCAGCCCCAACTCCGGGCATAAGTTCTCACAGAGGAGGCATGGTCGATGAAGGATACTCAGATTTCGGTTTACCTGGTAAACAAGCCCGGAGAGCTTGCGCGGATGACTTCTCAATTGGGCAAATACGGCATCAACATCAAGGCTGTCTCTGTGTCTGAAGCAATGGACTATGGAGTGGTTCGGATGATAGTGAACGACACGGGGAGGGCCACCGCCGCTCTCAGTGACGCGGGTTATGGCTTTGTGACAAATGAGGTGGTGATAGCTGAGATTCCGGACCGTCCGGGCGCTCTGGCGGAATTGTCTCAGAAGCTCGCTGACGCCGGAATCAGCATACGCTATGTTTATGCCACTGTGACCCCCGGTGGGGGAGTGGCCTCGGCAGTCCTCAGCACAGACAATGATGAGCTTGCGGAGCAGATTATGGCAAGCTGAACAGCCAGTGCAAATGCAAAATAAAAAATGAAAAATTCAAAATGCAAAATTAGGGAAAGCGGGTGCAAGCTCGTTCGTTGTATCGGGACACCCTTGTCCCGATACCTGCCTTGCTCCGAAGAGTGGATTTCGGGACAGGGGTGTCCCGAAATAACAAATGAGGGAAAGCGGGTGCAAGCTCTTATAGTCTGAGCTATCCTCTATTTTGCACTTTGCATTTTGCACTATTTGTTAGGATCCCGGCTCGGCGGATTCCTGGCGGGGCGGTTGGACGCATACTACTTCGGCGCGGTCTACCAGCCGCCTGCCGCGTCTGGTCCTGCCTACCCCGACAATCGCAATCAGCGCGGAGACTGCGGCAACTGCGAGTACATCGTAGTGCCGCACTGCAATCCCCCACACGATCGCCCCCAGGTTGACGAGCCAAAGCCACCGAAAGGTCCAGATATACTGCTCAACTTCCTCTCTTAGAATGTCGATCTGTGACCTGCAAGTTGCCACAAACTGCCTCCAGTTCTGTATTCCTCTGGTGGGTCATTTGCCACGAAAACAGCCATTGTCACCCTGAAGATGCTGAATCAAGTTCAGCATGACAATGTTGTGTCAGCATGACCGTGGTACGTCAGCACGACAAGTGACTCACCAGTTATTTTACCCTTGTACGCCTTTATCTGCTCCCACCGAGAGCAAACAGCAAGCCCAGCACGGCTCCGAAGATGACAGCCACAACCGGCTTGCAGAAGATTCCTCACGTGGAGCCGACGGACCGCGAAATTAGATAAATCCCGTAGCCCGCGGCTCCGCCTATCAGCACGCCTGCTGCTATTCTCAGTATCATCACTGCACCTCAACCTTCTTCGTTGCGCGGCTTCTGACCATATAGTATAGCACCGGAACGGCCATCCTGGATAGGAGTGTGGACGCCACTTCGCCGGCCATGAGCGATATGGCAAGCCCCTGAAATATCGGATCGAAAAGTATGACGCTGGCTCCCACCATAACAGCCGCCGCAGTCAAGAGCATGGGCCTGAACCTCACAGCGCCAGCGTCGATCACCGCCTCGGCAAGCGGCGTGCCCTGCTTCAGGCGGAGCTCTATGAAATCGACCAGGATTATCGAGTTTCTGACTATAATCCCGGCCCCCGCAATGAACCCTATCATCGAAGTCGCGGTGAAGAACGCTCCCATCGCGGCATGCGCCGGGAGAATCCCGACCAGTGTGAGCGGTATGGGCGCCATTATCACAAGCGGGGTTATGAAAGACTGGAACCAGGCGACAACAAGGATGTAGATGAGTATCAGCACCGCCGCGAACGCAAGGCCGAGGTCCCGGAACACTTCGTAGGTTATGTGCCACTCGCCGTCCCACTTCATAGCGATTTTGTCCGAAAGGAAGGGCTGGCGGGTTGTGAGAGTCTTTACCTGATAATCTTCCGGAAGTTGCAGTTCGGCGATTGCTTTGTTCATCTTGAGGATGGCGTAGACGGGGCTTTCCTGTCTGCCGGACACATCACCGGTCACATAGACAACGGGCATCAGGTTCTTGTGGTAGATGCTCTTATCCGTCGTAGTCTCCTCGACCTTTACAAGCTCGCCGAGAGGGACGAGCTGCCCCCCGGTTGACAGCACCTCGATACCCTTCAGTTCCTCCACGCTTGAACGCCTTGTGAGCGGAAGCCTGAGCATGATGTTCACATCCTCGCTCTCCCTCGGCTGGTGCGCAAGCTCTGCTGAGTAGCCGTCTACAGCTAGATTCAGGGTCTCGGTGGCCTGTTCAGTGCTCACGCCGTTCAGGGCAGCTTTCTCCTTGTCCAGCACGAACCTATACTTGGGCTGGTCATCCTCGACATACCAGTCCACGTCGGTGACGCCCTCCGTAGACTCGAACACCTGCATAATCTGACCGGCTACCTGTATCTGGCGCTCGTAGTCCGGCCCGTAAACCTCGGCCACGAGGGTCTGCAGCACCGGCGGCCCCGGCGGAACCTCGGCTACCTTCACTCTGTCGCCGTACTGCGCGGCTATCTCCTGAATATGCGGCCTTACGCGCTTGGCGATGTCGTGGCTCCGAGCCTTCCGATGATGCTTGCCGACCAGGTTCACTTGTAGGTCCGCCACGTTCGGCCCCCGCCGCAGAAAGTAGTGCCGCACGAGACCGTTGAAGTTGTAAGGGCTGGCCGTCCCTATGTAGATTTGGTAATCCGTCACCTCGTGGACGGTCCTTATGTAGTTTCCTATAGCGTTGGCTGCGGTGGCGGTCTGCTCGAGGGTCGTCCCTTCGGGCATATCGATTATCACCTGGAACTCGCTCTTATTGTCGAACGGGAGCATCTTGACCGTGACGACCTTCAGGAACAGCAGCGATGCCGCAGCAAGCAGCAGGACAACCACCCCGCCCAGAAAGGCAAACCTGGCCCTGGGCCGCCTGATGAGCGGAGTCATGGCTCTGCGGTATATTCTCGTGGTCAGTCCCTCGGCTTCAGCATGCCCGTGATGGCCTGATCCCGTCGCTTCCCGACTGAGCAGCCTGAAGGCGGCCCAGGGCGAGATGATGAACGCGATGAGAAGGGAGAAGATCATAGCCGCCGATGCGCCGACCGGAATCGGCCTCATATACGGTCCCATCAGTCCGCCGACGAAGGCCATGGGGAGGATCGCAGCTATGACCGTGAAAGTGGCGAGGATCGTAGGGTTTCCGACTTCATCCACCGCCTCAGCCGCCACCTGCGTAAGCAATCTGCCGTGGTTCTGCGGCATTCTGAAGTGCCTTACTATGTTCTCAACAACCACTATGGCGTCGTCAACCAGGATTCCGATAGAGAATATCAGCGCGAACAGTGTAATTCTGTTCAGGGTGTAACCATACAACTTGAATATGAGAAGGGTTAACGCAAGAGTGACCGGCACTGCGACCGCCACGACGAGCGATTCCCTTCTGCCGAGGGCGAGAGCTATAAGGAGGGTCACCGAGATGATTGCGGTCATCATATGCAGCAGAAGCTCGTTCGATTTCTCCGTAGCCGTCTCGCCATAATTGCGGGTTACCGTTACGTTTACGTTCGAAGGTATGATCCGTCCCTTAAGCCCGTTTACCTTCTCAAGCGCCTTGTTGGCGATTACTATAGCGTTCGTGCCTTTGCGTTTCGCAACGGACAGAGTAACGGCTGCGTGGTTCCCGTCGAGATGTGGAAGCCCTTTCTCTTCGGCTGAGGGTCCCGCGCCGAACATGACGTAGTTCGCCGGTTCTTCCGGGCCTTCCTCGACCTCTGCTACGTCTCTCAAGTAGATCGGCCGGCCCATTTCAGATGCACCGACCACGACGTTTTCGACATCGGCGGCTGTAGCCAGAAAGTTACCGGTCTCCAGCGCAAACTCACGGTTTCCTGACGCGAAGCTGCCCGCGGGAAGCTGCCTGTTTGCCTGTCCGAGCATCGCGACTATGCTTGCGGGGGCGACTCCATAGCCGGCCATCCGCCCCGGATCGAGCGTTACCCGAACCTGCTTTCGCTGGCCGCCTATTATGGTCGTCTCGGAGACGTCTTTTATGTCCTTGATCTCGTCATCGACCTTGGTGGCTATCCTCCTCAGCTCGAAGGGGCTGTAGCCCTTGCCCCAGAAGGTGAGCGCGAGAATTGGCACATCGTCTATCGATCTTGGCTTGATGAGCGGTTCGGACGCCCCCGGCGGGATGCGGTCGAAGTTCGAATACATCTTGTTATAGAGCTTGACCAGGCTCTTTTCCAAGTCCTGGCCGACGTAGAAGCGCACAATCGCCATCGACATGCCGGGGCTGGATGTCGAATAGATGTACTCGATCCCAGGAATCTCCCAGAGAAGCTTCTCCATCGGGTTCGTCACCCGCTGCTCGACTTCCTTGGCCGAAGCTCCCGGCATCGTGACGAACACGTCCACCATCGGCACGATAATCTGAGGCTCTTCCTCCCTTGGAAGCACCAGCACCGCAAAGAGTCCGAGGAGGAGAGACGCGATTATAACGAGAGGCGTCAACTTGGAATTGATGAAATAGGAAGCTATCCTGCCGCTTAGTCCCAGTTCTTGCATATCAGGCCCTTCGTCTTGTGACCGGAACGCCGTCGGCAAGGCCGGTCTCGTTAGAGATTATGACCCGCTCATCTTCCGAGAGTCCGGATATGATCTCCGTCCTGCCGCCGTAGGTCCTGCCCGCCTTGACTACTCTGAGATGTGCTCTGCCGTCTTCGCCCGCAACGAGCACACTGGTAAGTCCGGTATCATCTCTTATGGCCTCTCTAGGCACGGTGACGGCCTCGCGGACTGTCTTCGGGAAATTGATCCTGCCGAACTGGCCGGTCTTTACGTTCACATCTGCGGGCAGGTTCACCTTCACGAGGAACTTCCTACTGCCGGGGTCGCCAGATGGCACGATCTCCGCCACATGGCCCGTGGTCTCAAGCCCGCCGGCGTCAATCCTGACTTCTACCGTGCCGCCGGTCTCAAGCAGCGGAAGCTCGCTCTCGGCCACGGTAACGTCGAGTCTGTAACGGGAGTTGTCTTCGACGACGAGGATCGGCACTCCAGGAGAGACGGTGTCTCCCGGGTCGACGAGCCTTGCGGTCACAATCCCGTTCATCGGGGACGTAATTGCTGCGTAGCTTCGCTGGACTCTTGCGAAGGCAAGTGCGGCGGAAGCTCTTCCAACCTCAGATGTTGCCGTTTTTGCGTCTTCTTCACGGATCGTATTCTGCACGACCGAGGCTTTTGCCAGCCTCAACGCCTCCTCCGCCTGCCGGACCCGCGCCTGAGCGGCGCGGATTTCCTCCAGCCGACTTCCTTCTTCCACCAAGTCGGCCTGCTCCTTCGCAGCCTCATATTGGGCTGTCGCCACTTCGTAGGCCGTCTCGGCCTGGTCCAGCCTCTGCCTGGGCACTGCGCCCTGCTCGGACAGTGTCTTCATGCGGTCGATCTCGATCTTGGAGTTTTTGAACTGTGCCTGCGCCTGCACTACCATAAGGTGGGCTTGCGAGCGCTCCTGCCTTCTCGGACCTTTCTTTGCTATGGCAAGCTGTTCCGTAGCTGCTGCAAGCTCGGCCTGCGCTCTTGCTATATCGACTGATGTCTGGGCCTTCTGCAGCACTACGGCCTTCTTAGCCGCCTGCGCCTGGGCGGCCGCCGCAGTGAGCGCCGCCCGGGCCTGGGCCTCCTGAGCGGAAAGGTCCGCGGATTCGAGCTTTACGAGCGCTTGACCATGGCTCACATAGTCTCCCTCGCGCACATACACCGCCGCAACGTTGCTCATTATCTTAGGCGCGATCTGGGCTTCGTGCGCCGGCCGCACTGTTCCTGTAGCCTCCGCGTACATGGTTATCGGCTCGTAGACTGATCTGGCGACCGTAACCTCTACCGGCGCAATAGATTCGTCTTCCGCCGACTTATCTCCGGCGCTGCCGCCATTTGAGAAGAGGAGAGCGAGCGCCAACACTCCTGCCACGGCCGCCACCGAAAGCAGCGCAAGCTTTCTATGCGCCCTTACTACTTGCAGCAACTTCCCTCACCCCTTTTCATCCCGAGCGCGCGAAGAAAGCTCATCATGGGGCACCAGTCTGTAATCCCGGATTGAAACAAGTTCAGCCCGACGAACGCGGTGAAAAGATACCAGTAGGGGCTGATGAAGTATCCAAGCGCCAGTGACCCCATAACAAATACTCCGGCAATAAGTCTTAGTGTCCTCTCGATTGTCATTTGAACTACCTCCGTTCACCTAGATGAGCTGTCAGCTATCAGCTTTCAGCCTTCAGCGGGGGCCAGGGGCCGGACGGATGTCCGCCACACCCGGGCCGGGGATGGATATCCCCGGCCATCGGCCGTTCCGCACTCATTGCTTCCCTAACCCGGCGGAGCCGGAACCAAGAAGGTATGCCAGACTCCGACGTCTAATCTCCTTATAGGTTGTATAGTCT
>JACPPP010000307.1 GCA_016190935.1 Armatimonadota bacterium
ATTACTACTTCGACACTTGCTGCCCTTTTTCCCCCTTAAAATGCCTGGCTAACAAAAATTTGGTGGAGGATCCGGGTTGACACTCTCCTGCTGCCGTCGGATAATAAGAGTAAACCGGTGCGCGGGTGGGAAGCCTGGAGGTGTTTGATGAATTCGCTCACATTACTTGCTATAACTTTATGTTTATTCGCACTTGCGTATAGATATTACGCCGCATTTCTTGCTGCTAAAGTCGCTGTGCTCGACCCGGATCGTCCGACCCCGGCCCACCAGTTCAGAGACGGCCGCGACTATCATCCTACGAACCGCTATATTCTGTTCGGGCATCATTTTGCCGCTATCGCCGGGCCGGGGCCGCTTATCGGACCGGTGCTTGCCGCCCAATATGGGTATCTGCCGGGCGCGCTCTGGATACTGATAGGCGCTGTGTTCGCGGGCGGAGTTCACGACTATATGGCCCTCTATGCCTCGACCAGAAGCGGCGGCCAATCCATATCGCGGATAGCGCATACAATCCAGGGATCGGTTGCCGGCTGGTGCACCGGATTCGCGGCCCTTTTCATCATCATCGTCGCGCTCGCCGGGCTTGGGGTAGTGGTGGTAAATGCCCTTCGTGAGAGTCCCTGGGGAGTGTTTGCCATAATCTGCAGTATTCCAATCGCGGTGCTGATGGGCCAGATGCTCTATAGGATCAGGCCAGGCAAGGTCGCGGAGGCGTCGGCCGTGGGGGTAGTGCTCCTTGTAGCCGCGGTAACGCTCGGAGGGAAGGTTCCCGGTTCGAGCCTGGCGGGCTACTTTACGTTTTCCGAGCACTCGCTAAAGAGCCTGCTTCCGCTTTACGGATTCGCCGCTGCCGCGCTGCCTGTCTGGATGGTCCTCTGTCCCAGAGACTATCTCAGCACATATCTTAAGCTCGGCGTGGTCGCGCTGCTTGCAATCGGGTTTCTGATCGTCCACCCGGACCTCACATTCCCCGCTGTGGACAGCAGGTTCCTGTCCGGCGGGCCGGTCGTTCCGGGTCCCATCTGGCCCTATGTCTGTCTTACCATCGCCTGCGGAGCAATATCCGGGTTCCACTCTCTGGTAGGTTCGGGCACTACTCCCAAGATGATCAACAGCGAGAGCGACATTAAGTTCATCGGCTATGGGGCAATGCTGGTGGAGGGTGTTGTCGGCATACTCGCGCTTATCGCCGCCTGTAGTCTGTTCCAAAACGACTGGCTGGCTATCAACGCGAACCCGGTGAAGTTTCCACAGTTTGCCGCTGATGTGACGGAGCTTCCAGAGCTGACCAGGCTGGTCGGCGAGGAGACGCTCGTAGGCCGCACAGGCGGAGCCGTGACGCTTGCAGTGGGAATGGCGAAAATCTTCGGTTCGATCCCCGGCATGAAGCATCTTATGGCCTATTGGTATCATTTTGCGATAATGTTCGAGGCGCTGTTCATTCTCACTGTGATCGACACCGGCACGCGGGTGGCTAGGTTCATCCTTCAGGAGCTTGGCGCGGGGGTAAGGCCGGTACTCGGCCCGCTTTGGAAGCCGGGATGGCAGTTATTGAGAGCAGGGGCCGCAGTTGCAGCGGCGTGGTCTCTATGGATGCTGGCCAGGGCCGGAAGCGTCGGCGCACTGGACATAGTTGTGCTGGCTGGGGCGCTTGGCGCGACATGGGCCATTGGCAGGCTCACTCCGAAATACGGACCGGGGGCAGCGACGACGGGAATCGGGTTTGCGAGCGTGCTGCTCAGGCTTACGATATGCTCCATCGCCGGAATTTGGGTTATCAGTCATCTCACTGCCGCTGCGGGCTCGGAATATCCCGCGATAGTCTACCTGGGGATACTGGCCGCCACTCTTGCGGTTGCAAGCGGGAATGCTGTCTGGGCTGCGAGCGCCGCTGTGACGTTCGGCTGGGCATATCTTCTGTGGGGAGCTTCGATCACCACCATCTGGCCGATGTTCGGGGTGGCAAACCAGTTGCTCGGCGTTATTGCTCTTGCCCTTGGCACGACGTTCATCCTGCGTAGATCGAAGAAACGAGTATATGCGCTTGTCACCTTTCTGCCTGTGACGTTTATGGTAGCGACGGTCTTCACTGCCGGGCTGCAGAACCTCTTCAATATCTATCTGAATCCCAAATCGCCGATGCCTGTGAGCGCGGGGCTTACCGTGGTTATGCTGGGTCTCGCGGCGGTCGTAGTAATCGACAGCCTGATCAAGTGGTATGCGATCCTCACCGGCGGGCCATCTGGTCACAAGCCCGGTGAAACCTCCGGCGGTATCGACATAGACACAGAAGTGATGCAAGGTAGAGTCTGCTGACAGCTTCTTTCGCGTCTTTCGCCCGATTCGCGTCTTCGCGTTTCAGAAAACTTGGCTAATGGGTTATAATATTGTTACGGAGGCTGACTTGCCTTTGTCTGCGGCGAAATGCAACAACTCATCAGCAAGAACTTGGGCAGGAGAATAGTTCGGCGCTACGCGGTAACGGTCGCGGCCAGTCTGGTGGGACTGGCTTTCGTGGCGGCCATGCAGCCGTTTGTCGCCCAAAGGTTTTCCACACGAGCTTATATTCCTATCCACACAGTCCTTGAGTTCGCCAGCATCGTTGTAAGCTTCGCGGTATTTGCAATAGGTTGGTACGGCTACAGGCAGACGAGGAACCGGCAGGACCTGTTTATCGCTGTAGCTTTCATGGCTGTTGGTCTGCTGGACTTCGTCCACACGCTCTCTTACAAGGGTATGCCGGACTTTCTCGGCGCAAACAGCGTCGGCAAGGCAGCGGCTTACTGGCTTGCTGCCAGACTGGTCGGGGCCGGAGCGCTTCTCGGCGCGGCGTTCATAGGTCCGGCGGTAAAAAGGAGGTGGGTCAGACCGACGGTCCTTGTTCCGGCCGCGGGACTTATCTGCGCAGCCCTTATTGTTCCGATAAGCGTCTATGGGCAAATCGCGTCCGATTTGATGTACAACCCTCAGACCGGACTTACCCCGCTGAAGGTCGGCCTTGAGTGGACCGTAGTTGTGCTGCATTTTGCTGCCTTTTTGGAGTTCGGTCGGGCCAGCGGATGGCGGAGCGGCTCCGTCCAGCTTCTGCAGAATGCGCTCATATTTGCAGCCGCGAGCGAAATCTGCTTTACGCTCTATCGAAGCGCGTATGATGCGTACAACCTCCTGGGCCACATCTATAAAGTCGGGGCCTACTACCTGGTGCTGCAGGCGCTTTTTGTCTCGTCGCTGCGCCGGCCTTACCGCGAGCTGTCGGATGCAAAGATTCAACTGCAGCAGTCCTTCACGCGGATTGGCGAGGCTCTTGCGTCGGGACTTCACAAAGATTCGACTCTCAGGTTGATAGCGTCGCTTGCGAGGCAGATCCTGCAAGCAGACTTCGCAGCCATCGGAGAAGTAAGACACGGGGACCTGATCGAACTTGCCACTACCAATGGCAGCGATGTCACCGGACTTTGTATTCCTGTCGCTGATTCTATAGCGGGCGAATCCTTCATCACTGGCGAGCCGCTCCTTGTCGGCGATATTCAGAGTCACCCAAAAGCCCGCCCGGAGCTGATCAGAATAGGCGTGCGCGCGCTTATTTCAGCTCCGATCTTAAGAGATGGACGACCGGTGGGCACCGTGTACGTTGGCTCCTACAAGCCCGACCGGTTCGAACCAACGGACGCCGATACTCTTACAGCCTTCGCGCGCTATGCGGCCATCTCTCTTGCCAACGCCGAGCACTTCGAAAGGGAGCACCACATTGCTGAGACACTTCAGGACGTCCTCTTTCCCCCACCACGTATAGAGTTCGGCGGGTTCACAATAGCGGGCAAATACGAGCCGGCCTGGGAGGAGGCTCGCGTCGGTGGTGATTTCTATGATTACTTCGACCTCGGCGGCGGAAAGCTCGGCATCATTATAGGTGATGTCTCTGGAAAAGGTCTCAACGCAGCGGTGCACACGGCTATCGTCAAGTACTCATATCAGGCCTATCTGCGCCAGGGATTCGGTCCCGCTGAGGCAGCCCGCAGAGTCGCCGGAGTCATCGAGACCAGATCCCTACATGACCACATGCCGGAGAACATATTTATCACCCTCTTCTGTGCCATCCTCGACACAACGACTGGCAGGCTGGTTTACGCAAATTGCGGTCATGAACCGCCTGTCAAGCTGTCCGCTTCCGAAGAGATTACGGCTCTCGACTCGACAGGCCCTATTCTCGGCCTCAAGTCGAATTTGCCGCTTCTTGAGGAAGAAGTAATGCTTGCCCCGGGAGATACCCTGGTGCTCTATACGGACGGGATTACCGAGGCTCGTGCCGACGGTGTGCTGTTCGGCCCTGACGGACTGATAGAGACTTTAAGCGAGTGCAGCGAGTGCCCTCCGCAGGAACTGGCAGAGAACGTTTACCAGCGGGCCAAGGAGCACGCGCAGGGCGCAATCCACGACGACATAGCCCTGATCGCCATAAGGCACAACCTGAAATAGGGGTTAGGTGATGGGGGTTAGGGGCTGGTAAGGGTCATGACCCATCTGATCCCTTATCGCATCTCCGCCTATGCGGGGAGAAGACAATGCAAAATGAAAAGTGCAAAATAAAAAATGCAAAATGGTTTGACTCACAGCATCGACAGGCTTTCTATGGAGTGCGGGAGCGGCTTAGCTCCCGCTTTCTCTTACGTGCACCTGATGGGGCCGGATTTCAAATCCGGCCCCATCAGGTGGAGCGGCGGCATTCCGCCGCACTCCACACGTCTGTATCCGAAACAGAATCCTTCCAGTGGCCGGAGACGCTCATTTGCATTTTGCATTTTGCATTTTGCATTTTGCATTTCCCATGCCCCTCTCCTAATACCCATCCCAGTAATAGACGGACAGGCCGTAGTTGGCGACAGGAGAGCTTGCTGGGAAGTGGGCTACCAGATTGCAGTCGGTCTCCAGCCAGCGAGCGAGCGCGCGGGATGCGGATTCACCGCGCGTGGCGTCTTCCATCACAAGCCAGGCCGGTTTGTTCGGCAGATCGGTGATATCCTTACCGATATCAAGGTCGCGAACTGTAAGGCCCGTTTTCTTAAGATAGTAATCCAAAGGTATGGGCATTGAAGAATAAACCATGTCGCCACGCTGGGCGTTCGAGCGCAGGAATTCGGCAGCCGCACGGTAGTTCCATCTCTCTCCGTTGGAGACGGAACTGAAATATGAAGCATTGTGCTGCATTAGCGGGAGGGCAATCGCGATTGGGATTACGAAGGCGAGCGCACGATTGGTTTTCATCATCAGTCCGGCCGCCTCAGATATCGCCGAGCCCGCGAGCAGCAGCGCGGGGACGAGCACAACGAACGCATACCGGTTCTCAGCATGGGACATCATTCCCACAACGACGAGCAGCACAACCGGCACTATTGCCGCGGACGTGAGAAGCAGCGCGCCGCGCTCTCGCCTGCATATTCCAAGCCACAATCCGACGAGCGCGAGCAGGACCAGAGCCGGGCCGATCCGGTAGCTGATCGAAACGACCATGTAAGCGCCGCCGACAAGCGGATTAGAAAAACTTGTTCCCGTGGGCTGGCCGGCCGCATACGTGCTAAATAGCGCGCCCGCCCTGGAGCCGAGCACAAGCGCGGTCAAAATGAATGGGGCAAAGAGAATGAGCCAATTGGAAAGGTTCGCGCCTTGCGGCTTCGGCCAACGCAGAAGCCGCACCCCGACAGCATACGCGCCGACAGCGACCAGGCTGAGCAGCCCGGAGTAGTGAGACAATGCGGACATCACCATGAGGACTCCCGCTCCCGCCATGTAGCTCTTCTTATTTACTTCGAGCCCTCGGTGGACGAGAAGGATGGCCGCCGATGAGAAGAATAGCGTCATGGTGTAAAACCGCGCCATCTGGGACCAGTAGAGGTGCCATGGAGAGATCGCAAGTAGTCCTGCGGCGATGGCGGACGGCGCATCCCCGAACGAACGCCGGCCAAGCAGGTAGACCATCGCGGGTGTGATAATCCCGAAGATCGCCGGCACGATCCTCGCGCTCCACTCGTTCACCCCCAGCGCGGTCATGCTCCAGCCGATCAGGATGTACGAAAGGGGATAGGTCATGCCGTGGTAAAGTCTTTGCGGGTCGAGGGAATCCATAAGGGTGAACATCTCATCCACCCAAAAGCTCCATTCACCGAGCTTGTAGAGCCTGAAGGCAGCAGCGGCCGCCGTTAGCAGCAAGACGATCATCCACACCCGCGCGCGTGGCATCTTAGGCGCAGGGTGATCGACAGGAAGACGTGTTTCAACACCGGATAACGACATAGCTAGAACGCTCCAACTGTAGAGCAGTCTACCCTATGTCAGCTCTAGCTAAACTGGAGGAGATACGCCGGGAGCCAAAGTCAGCGGGACAGGCCTTCGCTACTTCTTCTTCCCGCCAGCCGCCTGCTTCTTCTTCAACTCTGCTTCGCGTTCGCTGGGGTAAATAGGTAGAGGAGGCAGGAAATCCCCCGTCCGAATTCGCTCTCCGTCCTTTACGCCCTCTATTTCCAGGTAGTAATTCCACCTATTGTCGGTCAATTTCCTCTTGTCCCGGCTGATCCGCAGTCTGAGGGTAGGCAGTACGTATGGATCCGCAAAACTATCGTACTTCGTCATCTCACTTAATGGGATCGGTGATCCGTCACCGCGTCTCATTTTCTTAAGTTGTTCCTTCTTGCAACGAAACGCCTCGCGTATCCACCGGGGGTCCTGGCCTGCCAGCGATAGACCTTTGTCGGATCTTGCTTTAACCCTGTCGGATCGCTTCAGTGAATAGTATAGCGACCAGAGAGGGTTCGTCGAAAAGCGCAGTGATACGCCACGAAGCGGCTGCAATTCTGGACACATAAGTATCCACTCTCCGCATTGGTCCGGCGTCAGACAGGCCAGCGGCTCAAGATCGTCCAAATCGAAGCCCTCTGCCTTGAGTTTGGCTATTAACCGCTTAATCAGACTTTCTGGCACAAGGTTCCTGTGGCGCTGAATCCAATTTCTGTCGTGACCGAGAATGATTCTATTCTTGCTGTTAACACGCCAACTGTTCAGGAACTCCCATCCTATCTCATCGCGTAGAGCAACCACACTGACTTCTCGTCCGAAGGCACTGCTTGATGCGGCACAGTAGTGGCTGTGGAAATCTTCAGAGACGAGGGTGTAGTCAATAGCCTTTGCAAGCGCCACCAGCACATCGGCAGCAGTCAGCCGTGCCACATTCTTCGGCGCTTCCAGCGTCACCTTTTCCGGCAGGATAGAGGCGCCGCCTCTGTGAAGTTCGGAATACTTCGCATCTATCTGCTCTGTTCCGGGCCGCTCAGGTATCTCCGGGCGGAGCGGAATATCATGCCCCTTCTTCCGCAGTCGCTCGGACAACAAATACATTCCGTAATCCTTAGAGTAGTGGCCTGCGCGTGCTTCCACCTCTATTCCAGCCGGCGAGTCGGTGCCGTCGGAAAACCGAATCTCGATGTTCGCTTCATCCAGCTCGTCAGGTGTGAGCGGGTCTGTGACCCGCCCGTGCGAGCCGGCCGCCTCAGCGAACATCTGCCATACTCCATCGAATATCACTTGAAGCCTTTCCGCCATAGAATCCGGCGCGCTCATCAGGGTGAGCCTTATGGTTTCACCTTCCAGCACATTGTCCCGAACCTCAGTGCCGAGATCAGCCATGATGTTTGATATTGCCACAAGAGCAGGATCGCGCAATGAGCTGGCGAAGTATACGGGCGAGTCGTCGGACTCGAGATTCGGCATATCCTTGAGTTTCGTCCACAAGTCCCAGTCATAGGTGGCAGCAGCCAATACAGCAGTGCTTTTGGCGTTCTCGTATTCGGCCAACTCCCGTTCCTGTCTCGCGGTTCGCCAGATACGATACTTCCAAACACCGTCTATCTTGCTGGAGGAAAACTTCAGATGGGTCGCGTCAGCAATGGCTTGAAGCAGCTTGCCAAGTGGCAGATCCTTTGCATACACTACGACAGGAATATCCCTTACTTTCCAGTCGTCCTTGTTCCTCCCACAGCGGATGGTTACTCCCGTCATCTGTGAAAGCCGCTCTATCACTGTGTGCAGGCGTACGTTGGCGCATTCTATGGTGACAGGCTGGGAGAGACGTGGATCAGGTTCGGATTTGCTGGTCGTGAGCGCACTGGCTGGGATGATGCTGCCAATTGTCAACAGACACAGTGCAAGAAAGTGGCTCCAGATAGATTTGTGCATCGAAGTTGCCCCCAATACCGTCAGGATGCCTAATTATGCGCTCCCCTCGCCGGAATGTCAATGGGTATATGCGGCGTGAAATGCAACAAAAAGGAAGCGGATACATAAGTTACTATCGGCGGATATTTTTACTCCGCCTGCACCGTCAACTCCAGCAACTGCTGGCCGCGCAGCACCGACAACTGAACCTGAGCGCCGCTCTCAGCCTTTGCCAGAGTTCGCAGGAGATCGTTTACAAGGTGAGTCCTATCCCCGTTTGCGCTGATTATCATGTCTCCTGCTAGAACGCCTGCCCTGTCGGCGGGGTTGCCCGGATTCAGGGCGGTCACGCACACTCCGGACGTTCCCGGTAGATTTTGGCGCTTGATTATCTTCGGGTTTATGGGGCGAGTTTCAATATAGACGCCCAAATACGCCCGGCTGACGCACCCGTTTTCGATGAGCAGATCTGTCACCCATCTTGCCATATTAATAGGTATTGCGAAGCAGATGCCCTGAGCGAACTGCATCACTGCCGTATTGATGCCGATTACCCTGCCGTGCGAATCAACGAGCGGTCCACCGGAGTTGCCCGGGTTGAGCGGGGCGTCGGTCTGAATAATATTGTCTATGGGTCTGCCGTTCTCTCCACGGAGGCTTCGGCCCAAAGCGCTGATCACACCAGCGGTGACCGTAGCCTGGAAACCGAATGGATTTCCGATGGCAATCACCATCTGACCCACCCGAAGTCTGTCGGAATCCCCGAACTCGGCCGCCGGTAGATTCTTGGCGTTGATTCGTATTACTGCCATGTCGGTGTCGGGATCTTCGCCAACGCGCTGTGCGTTCAGCGAACGGCCGTCCGCCAATGCAACCTCCAACGACCTGGCCCCTCGAACCACGTGGCTGTTGGTCAACACATAACCGTCCGAAGATATGATGACGCCTGAGCCGCTGCCTGCTGTTTCATAAGGCACGATTCCTTTGAGAGTCCTTGCTCGCGCCCGGCTCCTCATCGTAATGTTTACTACGGCCGGTCCAACGCGCTCGACAACCGACATGACGGCGTTGGAATAGGCGTCCAGGATTTCAGTATTATCGGAATAAGGCATACTTATCTCTTCCTCAGATGCAGTCAAGCTTTTATCCATTCGGTTTCCCACATAATACTCCAATGCACCGATATTATCAAGAGCTGTGCAATATATTCGCTTATCTTGCCTCCAGAACCGCGGAGACGCAGAAGGAAATTGAGCTACGGAAGGATTGGGATTTCGTATGATGGAAGGGATTTATTAAGACTGACTAATTAACAGGGTAAGTGTGTTGTGGCATGTTGAAACACGAAATACACGAAGAAGCGCGAAAGACACGAAAGGCTGGTAAGATGGAATCAAGCCGTTATCTTACTTGATTCCACCCTTCGTGGACTTCGTGCTTCTTCGGGGCCTTCGTGATACACTCATTGCAATATACCCGATTAAGTTATCAGTCTCCATGAATTCCTCCCCATCAGGTTCCGCGTCTCCGTCCCTTCCCCGCTTCCGCGGTTCAGGTATCATGCATCAGGTGGGCGGCACGAAAAAACGCGAGAATCTGCACCAGAAATTATTTTTCAAAAAAGCGTTGCTCGCTTGCCATAATTGGCATAAAATAGGGGAACATACAAAATCGTGTTTGGCATCCATAGATGCCAAAATATCAAAAGGAGGACACTAATGATCGGTCAACAATCCACTCAACCCCAGGTCTGCCCGTGCTGCGGGCAGCCAACGTCAGTCGCAGGCAGCCTTCCACAGCCAATTGCGTGGCAGCAGGGAGCGTTTCCCTACCAGCAATCGGCATACGGCTGGTATCCCACATTCCAGCCTGCGGGCCTGCCATATCAGCCGGTGGCCTACGGAGCGCCACCTGCGTTCCATCCGTGGCAGCCTATGGGACTGCCGTACCAGTTCATGGCCCAGCCATTCCAGCCGATAGGCCTGCCGTACCAGCCGGTAGCCTATACGTGGCCGCAGCCGTCGGCACCCTGGCAGGCGATGCCCCAGCCTTGGCACCCTATGCTCCAGCCGTGGCAGGCGATGGCTCAGTCAATTGCGTTCAGGCCGGGCGCTGGATTCGGCGCTTATCCTGGGCCCATGCCGGGGCAGGCATTAGCAGGTCAGCCGTTTGCCGGTTTCCCTGCCAGCCTGAGTGACACGGATATGCAGAACTTGATCTACAACACCTTGGACACGGACCCGTTCATTCCTCCTGAGGCAAATATCGACGTAAAAGTCGAGGCAGGAACAGTGATGCTAAACGGAGAGGTTCCGACCAAGGAGGTAAAGCAGGCTGCCGGCAACGATGCATTCTGGATCCCTGGGGTCATCGATGTACAGAACCAACTGAAGGTGACCGGGCGCAGGGCACGAGCTCAGCAGCAGCAGAAGAAGTAGATAAGTCTAACGAGCTCAGACGCGGGACCGGGGAATATGTTCCGGTCCCGATCCTTGAATTAAGGCCGCCCGGTGAATTCCTCTCAGTCAGCGTTTCCCCAACATTCGTGTCCGCCACTTGACTGAAGTTAAAGTCGTTTAGAATCCGCCGCGTACTCCGCCGTAGCGTCCGAATCCGCCGCCGCCGTAACCACCACCGCCGTAGCCACCGACGCCGTATCCGCCGCCACCCAACCCGCCGCCGAATCCGCCGCCGCCGAAGCCACCGCCGCCGAAGCCACCGAAACCGCCGAAGCCGCCCGAGCCGCCCGCACCGCAGTTACCACAATTGAGCGAGGTCACCTCGCTGGCGCACGCGCCGTCCCACTGGCCCTGGCAGCAGAAGGGATCCGCCGCGCACACGCACTTGGTGATGTTTGGGTCGCCACATCCCGGCCAGGGATGCGGGACACAGCAG
>JACPPP010000304.1 GCA_016190935.1 Armatimonadota bacterium
CGAGACGATTATGCGGATGCACATCCACCAGGACAGCGACTACTGGTTTGACTACGAGACCGACCAGGGACAGATATGGGGGGCGTCACAGTATCTGCCAAACAACTGCATGGTGGGGCACATAAACAAGATGGACGACTATTCGTTCCGCTCGGTGATGGCCTCATCTCTGTGTCTCGGCTGGATTGCTGATGCGCCTGATTTCGACCTTGAGAGGGCAAAGAAGCTGGTGAACCGATATCGGGAGGTAAGGCATCTTGTGATAGGGGCGTGGTATCCGCTTTTACTGGACCATAGAGACCTGACCAGTTGGTCAGCATCTCAGTATCACAGGCCGGACTTGAATGAGGGGATGATCCTGGTATTTCGGCGGGAGGAGAGTCCAATAAAGACGATACAGGCACAGTTGCATGGGCTGGATGCCAATGCCACCTATGAGCTTACCTCTGATAACACCGCAGAAAAGACCAGGGCAAAGGGATCTGAGCTTATGAAAGGGTTTGAGATAACCCTTCCTGAAAGGCATATGTCCGATCTGATACAGTATTGTCGTGCGAAGTAGATTCCGACAATGCGACGGATGCCGGATACCGAGACATCCAGCGCATCGTGCCGACCGCGCTCGGGACGGAATCTATATGAGACAGACTTGGAGTCAGTTTCATAGATCGCATAGAGCACCTCGGGAGTCGGACTCTGGACGATTCTATCCTCCAGAGCAGGAACGCTGATCGGTCTTTCGCGACCGTCGGGCTTTGGTATATACACCTGCCTGACCGGGTGGTTCTCTCGGACAAATGTGGAGACCTCCCCGGGTATTGCGCGACAACTTTCCTCCCATATACCCGTCTCATATAGTGGTTCCTCAAGGCCCACGGGGGACTTTCACACCTTAGCCGTCGCGCCCTGCCGGGCGCGCGCGCAAAAAAAAGCCCGCCGATCTAGGCGGGCTCCCAAAACGTGTTTGCACGCTTTGGAGGAGAAAAGGACGCTTGCTGTGTTCTATAAAAGAATAGGTGCAAGAAGCGTGCCAATGCGGCAGTTCAGTGGACAAGGGAAGTAATTGACTGCAGCAGACGGAGCGCCGCTTATGGGCGAGCTAATTGGTGAATCGCGGCGCTCCGCCATCAATTAAATAGAGGCCCGGCCCGGTAGCGACCATCTCAGTGATCCGCCATACCGCCCTGGGCCTCAACCAATCTTAATTATCGCCCTCTCCGAACTCAGCTTTTAGAGTTAGCCAGCAAAACTGGTATTTCTGCCGGGAGAACTGGTACTACAACGACTCGTGCGTTTCATCCGTTCTGCCGTCCTTCTGGCTCCTTGGCTGCGCTCAGCGCCTGTTTGATGAACGGAGTGAACAGGTCGAGCGGGATTGGGAAGAGCGTGGTCGAGTTGTGCTCCGCGGCGACTTCTGTGAGCGTCTGCAGGTATCTAAGCTGCAAAGCCTGGGGATTCCCGCTTATTATCTCGGCCGCGTCCCGCAGCTTTTGCGCCGCCTGGAACTCGCCTTCCGCATTGATTATCTTCGCGCGCCGCTCTCTTTCCACTTCCGCCTGCCTGGCCATCGCCCGCTTCATTGAATCCGGCAGTATGACGTCCCGAATCTCCACCGCTGTCACTTTGATCCCCCAGGGCTCAGTCTGCTCGTCGATTATGGTCTGAAGCCGCTGGTTCAGTCTGTCTCGCTGCGCAAGCAGTTCATCAAGCTCCGACTGCCCGACCACACTCCGAAGAGTGGTCTGAGCTATCAGCGACGTCGCCTTGATGTAGTTCTCGACCTTGATGATGGCATTCTCCGCATTCACCACCTGGAAGTAGATGACCGCATCGACCGTAACAGGAACGTTGTCAGTAGTCATCATCTCCTGCTTGGTCACGTCCATCGTGATGATCCGCAAATCCATGATCTGCATCTTGTCGATGATCGGCCAGACGACCCTGATGCCGGGAGTTTTCACCGAATGAAACCGGCCGAGCCGCAGCAGCACGCCCCGTTCCCACTCCCTGATGATCCTGATGGAGTTCAGCACCACCATGATGAAGACGAGTGCGAGTACCCCTATGAATACTCCGATTCCTTGCATCACATTGCCTCCTCTTTGACTAATTTGACCTTCAAGCCTTCCATTCCTACTATTTTTGCCCTCTCGCCCTGACGGATAGCCTCGCCTTCTGTCTCGGCGGTCCACCAGGTTCCCTCCGTAAATATCTTGCCTACCGGAGCTATGTCCGTCCTCGCCACCACGACCCGTCCGATCATGCCCTGCGCTCCAGTGACCACCGGACGTCTGAGCGCCTTTACACCCCAGCCCAGGAGAAGGACGAAAACCGCGGCCGTTGCCAGCGTCCCCGCCAAAATCACCGCTACGGGAACGGCCACCCCCGGAACCCCCGATCCGAAGAGCATCAGCGAACCCACGAAGAATGCTATAATCCCTCCGAGGCTGAGCGCGCCATGGCTGATTACCATTATCTCAGCGATGAAAAGACCGATCGCGACAAGTATTAGTATTATCCCCGCTACGTTCACAGGCAGCACGCTGAAGGAGTAAAGCAGCAAAATAACGGCAACCCCGGCAATGACACCCGGCACAGTCACTCCCGGAGTCGATATTTCGAAGATTATGCCGTAGATCGCTATCAGCATGAGGAAGAACGCTACCAGTGGGTTGGCAAGATACTGCAGGAGCAGGGTGTACCACTTCATAGGAAACTCGCGTATCGGAGCTCCCCTGGTCTTAAGCGTTACTTTGCCCGATTCGGTCTCGACCGTTTTGCCGTCAGCTTTGCCAAGAAGCTCTTCCATATTGTCAGCTACGAAGTCAACGACTTTGAGATTGACGGCCTCCTCGGCCGTTATATTGGCCGACTCCCTTACCGCCTTCTCCGCCCACTCCGCATTCCGTCCGCGCTTCTGCGCTATCGTCACTATGTACTTGGCGGCATCGTTCACCACCTTCTGCATCATAGTGTTATCGCCGCCCTCAGCGTCTCCGGACGGGATGGGGCTTACCGCGACGGGGTGCGCCGATCCGATGTTGGTGACTGGCGCCATGGCCGCGACGTGCGCGGCCAGCGTTATGAACGTGCCCGCCGAGGCGGCGCGCGCGCCGTTCGGACCGACGTAGACGATCACCGGTACGCGCGAGTTGAGCATAGCCTGGACTATCTCCCTCATCGGCTCGTACAGCCCTCCGGGAGTGTCGAGCTTTATAAGCACGGCTTCCGCACTCTCGTCCTCCGCCCTGGCGATTCCCCGGATGATGTAGTTTGCCACCGCCGGCTCTATCATCCCCTTGACATCGAGGACATGCACCGGCCGAGAATCCGCCACAACTCCAGAGAGCGCCAGCAAAACGACTGCCAGCCACATTAGACGATTGTTCATAGGCTTACCTGATTATAGTTGGCCCGACTTATTCACGAACATCGGAGGGGAAGTGACAAGTGAAAAGTGACAAGTCTCAAGTGCAGGGAAACACTCACTCTACTCTTGATGCTTAGCACTTTACACTTGTCACTTTGCACTTGACTTTGGACTTTCCCTCCTGTGATGCTTAATCCAGGCTAAGACGGCAGCGCCGGTCTGGTTGCCTGCCGGTTGTGGTTTCGACACTTAAAGAGACTTTTCCTTCTGCATTATTTCGATTTTGCGCGTTTTGCAATCTCCCGTGCTGCTATGAGGCCAGACGCCGATGCCTGGACAAGTC
>JACPPP010000328.1 GCA_016190935.1 Armatimonadota bacterium
ACAACAAATTGTCGTTCGGAGGGCGCTAAGCGCCTAAGCTCTCTGCAACTGCAAGTTGGACTGCTTTGTTCTCAGCTTTATACGTGGCGGCGGGGTGGTTCATCCATCTGCATTCCTCGAACATCATAAAACTGCGCATGAACGACGCCCAGTGTATTCTCGCCAACTGGATCTCAGGTGGTCGGAAAACGTTCTCCGATTCACGGAGGAAGATCGGCCGGCGGAACAGAACTGCTCTCAAGTGGCAGGGCGCTACGAGGAAGGAGAAACCCTCCGTTTGCCCCTGCATGACGCGGTTGCTCGGTTCAACGGAGATAGCGAACTGCGGCAAATCCTCAGTGTTCAGCCGCAGATATGTGATGCTATGGCTAAGGAGTTGTGATACCACATAATCGCAAGTGATATCGTATCGACTTCCTAGCACCACAACAGCGGGTGCAATCTCGACGGTTTCTAGGACACAGCGTCGTGAGTTCTGTATCACTCGCTCTTTCGGTCCTCCCCTGTCTCAACATCCTGTTTCTTGGTCTGAGGAGGCTTTCTAGCAGTTGTTCGCACGAGTAAGGTATCCTCCTCTTCGACAATCCACGCCCCGATGGCTACATCATACCGACACCCTTCAGGACTCAAGTCACCTGTATACCTCCTGTAAGTCTGTGCTTGTTCGAGCAAGACATGCTGCCGCTTCATTTTCATAATCATCCCTTCCGCCAAACTCTTTGGAGTTTATCTCTGTAGTCAGAGGGCCGCCTCCGGGTTACCCGTGTTGTACACATCCGACGCCACACCAACGGCTCTGGCTCCGAGCACTTGTGCAGGCGACAGCGACGTTGTGTCCCTAGATTTCATTTCCCCACTGACTCCAGCCGCTGTGCGCATGACGCGCGAAAAGTTCCAAATACGGCCCGGGGCTGCAAGCCTCGATGATATTGTAAAGCTCGTCCGGCTTCCGCGAGTGCTCCCGCTTTCGACTGCAGACTATGTTCACCTGCCGCCTGCCTGGCTGCAAGGTACGAACCGATCCCCTGGTACCAAAAAGGACCAGTTCCGTAACGTTGCGGAAATAAAAGCCCACGCCTCGACCATCCGGGCCACCGTCCTGTCTGATCTTGTACCAGACGATGTTTGTCTTATAGGTGAAGCCCCACCGATTCATAACCTCTAGCCCTTCCCTCAATAGAGCATTTGGTACCCACAGGTAAAGGTGAGACTGTGGCTTCGCTACCCTGGCGACGGGTAGTTCCATGATTTCCTCAAGGGTCATCGTCGGATACCGCCTGAGACGCCTGTGCTCCGGGGCCATCTTCCCTGTACGGTTGCTAAACTGCCAAGGCGGATCTGCGAGGATCGTTCCAAAGCAAGCAGGACTGAAAGACAAAAGATCCTTGGCCGCAGACTGTGTAAGCGCTTCGCCAATTCCAGGCGTTATAAGGTCGGGCAGTACAAGTTCTTCGTTATTCCGAATACTGGTACGGGACATCCGCCGCCACCTCCACCATTCAGTTTTGGGAGTAGTTTTGACATATGCGTTGTTGACTGGCCATATGAGCTGCCTTTGCCCAACTCATCAAATATATCCTGCAGGTCATCACATCTGGTTATGATCACGCCAACACTGACCGCTCTCAATTCGAAAAGGAGCCTGAAGTTGTTGAGGTCCCGGTCAAAAAACGGGTCTTTGTTGTTCCATTCGATTTCCAGTGCCACACCATTCTTATAGCAATCGACCTTATGTGTTGGGCTATCTATTGCCTCTTTATCCACCATGATTTGTGTTTTGAAGTCTCTTTCCCGCCAACCACGTGCAAGAAAGGCTTCATCAATTTGGCAAGCTATCGGGGATTTTCGTCCGCCAGGTGTCTTTATTTCGGACCTACACAATCGGAACTCCGAAAGCGCATCCATGATGTCTTTCCACTCCTGCGGGAAATCCTCCTTCAGAATCGCGCTGGCATGCCGCCATTCGTGAATCTCGTAGTTTTGTCTTATGCTCTCTGGGATAGCGTCCAGTGGTGCCATATCCTATCCGCCTGGTTACTTATAACTTATCTTATGCAGTGGTTCTCCAAAAACCTTCCTGTAATTTCCGCAAAGCCAGGAAATCTTTCCGCATTCTGCATTGACACCCTTTTGTCTCCGAAGACAGTTGCACCCGAGGTCCCGACTTTATACTCCTTTCCGGACTCTGCAATCTTGTGCCGAGAAGAGTTGGCCCCACGTTCTCAGGAAATCTGTATCCTGCTCCTGTGCTGTGCCGGGTGCGCAGGGGACGTGGACGTCCCGGAAAAGCACGACCGGCGTCTGCGCGCCGTCTGTCGAAACGCGAAGACGCGAAGTGCCCGAAGTCTGCGAAAGGGCGGGATCTGTCGGCCTCCTTGCTCTACTGCAATGTCCCGCGCTTCCTTCTGCGCCCGGGGTGAATAACCCGGGCGATCGGATGGGTGGGGGCGTCAATGCGTTTGTTTTGCATCCTGAACCGCTGAGACGCTGAAGGAAATGAGGCACTGAGCGCCGGAATTCTTCCGTGTTGGGGTGATTCTCGGCCCCTGCGGGGCCGATGGCCGGCCCTTCGACATGCTCAGGATGAGCCCGGCCACTATGGAATCTTTTGATAGGATGCGGACAGGCTTGCTCCTATCGCAATTGGTATAAGTTTCCTGAAGGGGTTTTTGGGGGTAACCAGATTAGTAGAAAGCGAGTGATCAAGGTGATGGCTATGAGAGGTTTCAGATTGGGCAAAGTAGCCGGCTTCGAGATCAATATCGACTGGAGCTGGCTTATTATCTTTACGCTGGTGATCTACAGTCTGGCCGGGTTCTATTTCCCTCGGGTGTATCCTGGGTTGAGCAGCGCTACCAACTGGATTATGGGAGTGATTGCGGCAATACTGCTGTTTGTATCGGTGCTGGCCCATGAGCTGATGCACAGCGTTGTGGCAAAGCAGTACGGAATAGACATCAAGGGCATTACGCTCTTCATATTCGGCGGGATGTCACAGACCGGAGCGGAGCCGGGCACTCCCAAGGCGGAGTTCAATATGGCTGTGATCGGGCCGGTGACGAGCTTCGTGATTGCCGCTGTGTTCTATGGGGTTACAGTCGTTGGGAACGGGGCTGGCTGGCCGGTCCCCGTAGTTGCGATAACCGGTTACCTGGCCGTGATTAACCTGATACTCGGTATCTTCAATATGGTGCCGGGATTTCCGCTCGACGGCGGAAGGGTGCTGCGCTCCGGGCTTTGGGCGTGGCTCGACAACCTGGAGAGAGCGACCCGCTATGCATCATACGTGGGCCAAGGCTTCGGCTACTTGCTGATGGGGTTCGGATTCTTTAACCTGCTCGGGGGCGCGCTCATAGGCGGATTCTGGATGATCTTCATCGGCTGGTTCCTGGCCGGTTCCGCAAGAACGAGTTACGAGCAGGTGCTTTTGCGGCAGGCCCTCTCAGGCGTCGAGGTGTCGCGGGTTATGACTACCGACGTGCCCGTGATCGAGGCAAGAACGCCGGTCGATGATTTTGTTCAGAACTATCTGATGCGCAGGGAATATGCCTGCTACCCGGTGGCCGAGAATGAACAGGTGAAGGGCATTGTCGGCATCGGTGACGTGCGATCGCTTCCGAGGGAACAATGGCAGTTCACCACAGTCGGCGAGATTACGCACCCCATCGAGGAGGAAATGAGGGTAAGCAAGGATGACGATGCCTGGGACGCCCTGCTGAAGCTCGCAACCGACGAGAATAGCTGCAGGCTGCTTGTGATGCAGAACGGGAATCTCGAAGGGACGATTACTCAGGACAATATATTCCGGCTTATAAGGACCAAGATGCAGCTTGGGGTGTAGTAGATTGTCTTTACGACAGCCAGCGCCTTCGGATATACTGGGGGTACCATCACGTTGATGCGGGTGTTGGCTTTTGAGTCTGTTGTCGCCTCTGTCATTGCTGCTGTTCGCGCCGCTCGGTGGAGCGATTGTGGTGCTCTATCTGCTCAAGTTGAAACGGAAGGAGCGGATAGTGTCCTCCACGATGCTTTGGCAGAATGCCGCCCAGGACATCCAGGCCAACGCGCCGTTTCAGAAGCTCAGGAAGAACCTTCTCCTCTTCTTACAACTTCTTGTTCTAATCACACTGCTGGTTGCGGCGGCGAGGCCGTTCGTGCGGACGGCGGGCGTGGAAGAGCACAGGATCGTCGTGATCCTGGACTCGTCAGCGAGTATGCAGTCAACGGACATATCACCATCACGCTTCGAAGCGGCCAAATCGAAGGCGCTGGAGGTCGTGACCCAGCTTGGGCACCGCGACAGGATGCTGATAATCACAGCGGATGCCAAGACGCGGGTGGTGGCATCGTTTACATCGGACCAGAAGGCGCTCAGAGCCGCAATTGCTAAGCTCCGTCCGGCGGACACTACGTGCAACATCCGGCAGGCGGTGACGCTCGCGCTGTCCCTCGCCGCAGGAAAGAGCAAGACGCCGCCCAGGATTGTGATCCTCTCGGATGGCGGCTTCGGCGCGCTCAGCGATCTGCCGGTCGGGGAGGCAAGGCTGGATTTCATCCGCATCGGCAGGCGGTGCGATAATGTTGCAATAACCGGCCTGGATTCGAGAAAGACTCCGTCCGGCAGCCGGGAGGTCTTCATCGGTGTGCGAAGCTTTTCCAACAGGGAACGAAGATACAACCTGGAGATCTATCTCGGCAGCCGGCTTATCGACGCCCGCGAAGAGACTATAGGCCCGAACGAGGTCAAGCAGGAAATTCTCGATCCCGACTTATTCACGAGCATCAGCAGGCTTCGGCAGACAAGCAGTCCGAAGCAACTGCTGATGCATAATCCGGGTGAGAGCCTCGGAAACGTCGGGGGAAGGATCATGGCTAAGCTCGACCTCGAAGACGACCTGGCGGTGGACAACACCGGCTGGGTGTATTTGAGCAAACCCCGCAGGGTCAACGTACTGTTAGTGTCAAAGGGCAATATTTTCCTTCAGAACGCGCTGAACCTCGATCCGAGGACGCAGGTGGTGCGGGCAGAGTCCGTCCCAGCCGACTACGAGAACCGAGGGTACGATCTCATCATATTCGACTGCAAGGACCCGCCGGACCGCCTGCCGCCCGGCGGCTACCTGTTCATCAATACCGCTTCAGCGGGCGGGCCGGCCGAGATAGGAAGCAAGCCTGTGCCGCAGAGCGTGATCGAGTCGGACCAGCGTCACCCGGTGACCGCCTACGTCGACCTCGGCACGGTCCAGATCGCAAAGGCCGCCGGGCTGCGGCCAAAGCCGTGGGCGACGACTATAATCGAGGGGGACGGCGGGCCGCTCGGCGCCGCCGGGGTGAACAAAGGCCGCAGGTTCGTTCAGATTTCCTTCAACCTGCTCGAAAGCGACTTCCCGCTTCGGGTCGGCTTCCCAATATTTGTCACGAACTGCCTGGACTGGCTCGTGCCGGAGGATACGGAGAGCGGAGAGAGCATCCGCACCGGCAGTCCGGCCTACATCGACGTTCCTCCGGGGATTGCCAACCTCACCGTCACCAACCCCGACGGGCGAAGCAAGACGATAGACGTCAACCAGACTCCCGTAATTTACGACGACACCGCGCAGACCGGCGTCTACACGGTCTCCGGGCAGGGTTTCCGCAAGGAGTTCGCCTGCAACCTCGCCAGATCGGAGGAGTCCGCCACCGCCCCCAAAGATGTCGTTGTGCTGGGCGGCAGAAAGTTCTCCGGAACGAGCAGAAGCGCGCGAACAAACCGGGAGCTATACGGTTTTCTCATCGCGGTAGCTGTCTGCGTTCTCGTATTCGAGTGGTACGCCTACCACAGGAGGCTTTAGGGCATGCTGGAGTTCGTAAGACCGCTGTACCTACTCCTGCTCATCCCTCTGGTTTACTATACGTACCGGGTCTCGAGGATGAGTCTGGCGGATATGTCTCGGTTCAGGTCTCGGCTCGCGCTCGGATTGCGGCTTCTCATCCTGACTGCGCTGATCTTGGGTCTTGCAGGAGCAAGGATAGTCAGGAACACGACTGCGCAGTGCGTCGTCTTCGCCCTGGACGTCTCCGACAGCATCCCCAAGACCCGGCAGGATAAGGCGCTCCAGTGGATAAACTCCGCGCTCAAGCACATGAAGCCGAACCAGAAGGCGGGGCTGGTCGTCTTCGGCGGCGATGCATCTGTCGAGCTTGCGCCGTCCACTGTCAGTAAGGTTGAGAAGATCTACTCCGTTCCCAATACGAACACCACAGACATATCCCAGGCGCTCGGACTGGCGCTTGCCTCTTTCCCGCAGGACTGCGCTAAAAAGATAGTGCTCTTCTCAGACGGAAATGAGACTACCGGCAAGGCCATCGAACAGGCGATGCTGGCGGGATCTAACGATGTATCGGTGGACGTTGTTCCGGTGGCAAGCGAACTGCCGCGCGAGGTGCTGCTCGACAAGATGGTATCTCCTAACAGCGTGAAAGTCGGTGAGCCCTTCGACCTCAAGATCGTCGCGGTCTCGAAGAGCGCTTCTATCGCCAGGATCAGCGTTCTGCGAAACGGCGCGCCCGCGGGCGCTAAGACGGTCGAACTGGCTGGGGGGAAGAATGTCCTGACCTTCCCGCAGTCGATCACGAAGCCCGGAAATTACGAGTTCCAGGCGATCCTGGAGTGTGATGCAGATACACGGCCGGAGAACAACTCGGCGCTTGCCTACACTATGGTCAAGGGCAGGCCGAAGGTGCTGTATGTAGAGGGGCAGCCCGGTCAGGAAGTCTACCTCGCTTCGGCGCTCAAGGCAAGCGATATAGAGGTTGAGACTCGCGGAAGGTCAGGCGTCCCGACTTCTCTAGCCCAGCTTCGAGGCTATGATATGATCGTGCTCTCGGACGTGCCGGCCTGGAACCTCTCGCCGGAGCAGATGGAAATGATCCGCTCAGGAGTGAAGGATTTGGGAATCGGACTTACGATGGTAGGCGGAGAGAACAGCTTCGGCGCAGGCGGCTATTATGACACACCAATCGAGCAGGCGCTGCCGGTCGAGATGTCGATTAAGAAGAGCAGGGCGCTGCCCTCGGTGTCCGTAGTGATCGTGATGGACAAGTCCGGCTCGATGGCCGCCCCCGAGGGGGGCAAGACGAAGATACAGCTTGCGAACGACGCTGCGGCAGCCGTGGTTAAGCTGCTGCAGCCGATAGACCGGGTGGGGATCATCGTCTGTCACAGCAACCCGGTAGTCGCAGTGAGGCTGCAATACGCGTCGAACAAGTCGCCGATTTACAGACAGATATCGACAATCAGGGCGGAGGGCGGTGGGATTGCCGTGTTCCCGTCGATGGTGATGGCAAACGAGATTATCTCCGGCAGCAACACTCGGTTAAAGCACGTAATCCTTCTTGCGGACGGCGCCGACTGTGACGAGCAGGAGGGTGTCGCGCCGCTGGTCAAGCAGATGGCCGGGAGGAAGATCACGGTCACGGCGGTGGCGATCGGCGACGGGCCACACGTGCCGTTTCTCAAGTCCGTTGCCTACCATGGCAGGGGCGGGTTCTACCTGGCCCGGCAGGCAAGAGACCTCAAGGCCATCTTCACGAAGGACGTGATGACCGTCTCGAAATCCCTTGTGGTGGAAGAGCCGTTTGTTCCGCGCGCGGATACATCCAGCCGGGAGCTTTCGGGCATCGACGCCTCCACAATTCCGCCGCTTTTGGGCTATATAGCAACCGGCCCCAAGTCCACGGCAAGCATGCTCATGGTATCGCACAAGAACGATCCCGTGCTTGCATCGTGGCAGTATGGTCTTGGGAGATCGGCGGCGTTTACGTCCGACTGCAAAGCCAGGTGGTCGAGCCGATGGATCACGTGGCCCGGCTACAACAGATTCTGGGCTCAGGCGCTGCGTTCGACGATGCGGCGCAGCGCGCCCGGGGAGTTTCAGACGGCTGTCAGCGCCGAGGGAGGCGCCGGCCGAGTGGTAATCGATGCCGTGGACGAAAAGGGAGATTTCCTAAACCTGCTTCAGTTCTCGGGGTCCGTCATAGGCCCGGATGCGGAGAGCCGGCCCATCTCCATAGAGCAGACCGGCCCAGGCCGGTACGAGGCGGGGTTCGACGCAAGGGAGGTTGGGACTTATGTTGTAACGACCGGACTGAAAGACCGCGCCGACACTGCGCCGGAGGTCTCCGTGGTGACCATCCCCTATCCTCCCGAATACAAGGACCTTGCGCCGGACACGCAGCTTCTCAAGAGGCTTGCGTCGGAGACCTCGGGGAAGTTCGCGCCGCAGCCGTCCGAGGTCTTCACCCGGAACTTCCGCGAATCTAAGACCTACACCGACATCTGGCGGCTGCTTGTGCTTATAGCGGCGTTCGCGCTGCCGCTGGACGTCGCTGTGCGGCGCGTCGCAGTCACTCCTGAGATGCTTGCACAGCTTAGGCTTCTGTTGCGCCCGCTGATGGGGATGGGACTCGGAAAAAGGCCCGGACTTGCGGGCGAAGAGGAACGTGAGGAAACCGTCGGCGCCCTACTGCGGTCCAAGAAAGAGCGGTCGGCTTCGTCCGATGATGTAGAGCCTCCGGTTCCCGTGAGGGCAAGCGAGCCGGCCGCTCCGCGCGCAGAGCAAGCTCCATCTCCCGTGCCTTCTTCGCGCCAAGCGGATAAACCCGCCGAGAAGGAAGTAGATGGACAGAACACAACTTCGCGACTGCTTGAGGCAAAGAAACGCGCACGTAAACAGTAGCCTGGCAATTGGTAGCGTAGTATTTGAGTGTGTAAGTTCCGTATGATTTTGAGGGGACTCTGGCCTTTCAAACAGGGCCATCTAGGGCCTCCGGCCCCTGATGCTGACGCTGATGGCTAAGAAGATAGCTGCCAGAGGCAGCGGATGGTCTTCTATCCAGGAGGCCGGAGTCCTCCTGAAATCGGACTACCAATTCTACACACTCCAACGATGCTCGTGACAATAGACTCCTGAATCCGGGAATAGAGAATGTACACGGTTAAGATGAGCGTGGCATCTGAGCTAGCGTGAAGTTTCCGAGGGGGTATTTTTCTGAGAAGGGAGGAATTTGCGCTTTATATG
>JACPPP010000311.1 GCA_016190935.1 Armatimonadota bacterium
CCCCGGAACCAGCGGCCTGGCGTGGAGCGTAGTCTAAGAGAGGTATTCCCGTGCTCAGACCGGCCTTACTAGCTGTATTTGTTTTGACTCAGACTGCCTGCGGGCAAGTTTCATCCGCTGATGCGGTTCTCGACCGCTGTCCCACCCTTGCGCGGCTTGCCGCCGAAGGAAAGCTCGACCAGATAAAGAATCCCGTTTTCACCGATAGAGATGCAGCCAGGCAGTTCGCAGGGGAGTGCGCAAAGGTCAAGAAAGAGCTTCAATCGCTCCTCTATAGACCGGCGCAGTATGACATTCTACTGACGCAGGCAGCCCTCGCGGCCGAGTTCCTCACCGGCGACACCTATCTGCTCTCTACGTCCAAGATAAAGTCCGCAGTCAAGCTGAGAGAATGGGTCAAGATTCCCCCTCCTCCCGGATTTGTGTACGTCAAGAAGTACGCCTCAACCTCTGCGATGCCCCCCATAGTTGAGGATGTGTTCGACCAGCTTGCCAGCTCGGAAATGCAAGCCAGGGTGCAGGGGGTAAATATACGCGGACGCTACATCGCCCTTCTTGAAACCGAATACCACGACGAACTGGTGGACAACCTGGCCCACGAGATGGTCCACGCATATCTTACTCTGGCCTCCGGCGTAGACCTGCCGAGCTGGTTTCACGAAGGGGCGGCTGTTTACTTCTCCATAGGCAAGGAAAGCAGGCTCTACGGCAAGACCGGCGACCCTAAGATAAAGCAGGTGACAGTCCCTGAGAGCTATAAACGAGATTTGTACTCTTTCGACTACATAGAAAGGAAAATCGGCCGGAAAAAGCTGTTCGAGTTCGTCAAAGAGTCGGTGGAGACGGGGCAGGTGGATGCGCGGGCTGCGCTCGGACTCAATCCGCTGGAGAAACCCGATGGCCCGGACTACCGCAGGGTTGCCCTCGCGGCCGCTATCGGCGTCGGAACTATATTGCTGCTTATCGTGGCGTGGCTAGTTTCTCGGCGTCAGGAAAACTGGGTTGACTGATCCAGAGTCGGCGAAGGCCGACTTCGTGCTTGTTGCTGCGGTTTCAACCGCCCGGTTGCGGATAAAGCATGACCAATATATCATCCTCTTTAGATATTTCTCAGGCCGCAATCTCCTGTATGAAGTGCGGGTTCTGCAAAGCCTCGTGTCCGGTTCACACCGGCTCTGAGAGGACCTCGCCCCGTGCGCGCGTGCGGCTGGCCCGTGCGTATGACTCAGGAGAGATAGGTTTCTCGGAGCCGCTGAAGAGCGAGATGGGGGTGTGCATCAACTGCAAGTCCTGCGCGGCGGAGTGCCCGAGCGGCGTTGCGGTGGACCGGATAATCCTCGAGATGCGCCGCAGGATTGTTGCTCGCGAAGGACTCCATCCCGCCAAGCGGCTGATTTTCAGGAACCTTCTATCCAATCCGGACCGGCTCCGGTTCTGGGCGCGAACACTCGGCATACTGACTCGCGCTTCAGGGATGAACAGTCCTCATCACCCTCTCAGGCTCATCCTTCCACTGCTTGGGCTGCCGAGGGACAAATTCCTGCCTCCAATCGGCCTGGCTCCGGCTTTCCGCAGGTCAGTCCCCGAGATCGCTGAACCGCTCTCCCCGAAGAGGCTGACCGCTGTCTACTTTGTGGGTTGTTCCGGGGACCTGGTCTACCAGGAGGTGGCTTTCGCCACCTGGCGGCTGCTGCGGAAGCTGGGCTGCAGGGTCGTGGTGCCGAGGGACCTTGTATGCTGCGGCACGCCGGTCTTGAACACGGGCGATTTCGAAGGCGCAAGGGCCCTTGCCTCAAAGAACCTCGAGATTCTGTCGCAAATCAAGGCAGACGTCATAGTCACCGCCTGCGGCTCCTGTGGGCTTACGATAGCCAGGGAATGGCAAGAACTGCTGGGGCTCGACTTGCCACAACGGTTCTCGGAGAAGGTAGTCGATATCTCCTCACTTGCCATTGACCTGGTCAAAGGCGATCTCGGCAGCAGGAAGACCAAAGCAACCTATCACGATCCTTGCCACCTCCGGCATGGGATGAAAGTCTACGAAGAGCCACGTGAACTGCTGCGGTCTATAGATGGGCTTAACCTTGTTGAAATGCCCTCACCTGAAAAGTGCTGCGGGGGCGGCGGAGCTTACAGCATCTATCATCCCGATCTTTCAAGAGAGATAGGCAGGGCGAAAGCCGATTCCATTGCTGAGACGGGCGCCGAGATGGTGGTAACGGGCTGCCCAGCGTGCATGATGCAGCTTGACGAGAGTCTCAAGCTCGCCGGTGCGAACATCAGGGTCGCCCACACGGCGCAGGTTATCGACCGGGCAGTGGCAGACCCTAAATCATCCTGAACTTCATTCAGGACAGGGTGACACCAAAAGTCAGCATCACGCCTTTCCCGGGCAGTAATTCCTTTCGCGATTTGATTGATTCTTGCTGCGCTGGCTAGGAACGTAGAAGTCTCGGCGTCTCCAGTCCCGATCTGGCCTTTATTGCAACTTCCTGCCCGTTGCCAACCAGCATCTTGGCATTTGCTGGTGAGTAGACAGCGTGCGCGCAGTACTCGTCTGCGCCGATGTCCACTGGCTCTGCCTCTGGAAAAATCCTCGGTTCTCTATCGATGTCAACCTGTCCGGGGCTGACAAGGGTGTTTGAGCCATCGTTGGCATCGCTTCCCGTGGTCTTGACGTACATTACGGTTGCCCCCACCGGGAATCCACCAAGGCAGAGGGCACAGACAGCGACTAACCCACGCAAGACAAGCGATAGCGTATGCTTACTCATCTTATTCTCCTTCTCCTGACCAATAGCCCAACGTTCGACTCGCGCCGAGTCGAAAAGTATAGTAGGCTCATCCGTATGCAGGCCTTATTGTGCCTTTCGTTACGACAAGACTCTGCCATCGCACCCGAAACAGAATCCCTGCGATTTCAAATCGCATCTTTCTGTTTCAGGGTGGTGGGTGTTGGGTGATAGTATCTAACAACTGAAATTGCGTTCAATCTGCACGCAACATGAGTAGTCTATGCTGCGGCAAGAGACGGGATAA
>JACPPP010000308.1 GCA_016190935.1 Armatimonadota bacterium
CCACACGGGTTATGAGGCCGAGGTGTATGTGTTAACCAAGGAGGAGGGGGGGCGACACACGCCTTTTTTTAGTGGGTACCGGCCGCAGTTTTATTTTCGGACCACGGATGTGACGGGCACAGTGGCCTTAGGGGAGGGGGTAGAGATGGTGATGCCTGGGGATAATGTGACGGTAGCCGGGGAGCTAATCCAGCCGATAGCGATGGAAGAGGGTCTCCGATTTGCTATACGAGAAGGCGGACACACAGTCGGCGCTGGTGTCATAAGTAAGATTATCGAATAGGAGGTCATGGGTCATGGGTCATGGGACATGGGGTATGGGATAAAGCTCGCGCAGTTTTCCCATGACCCATGACCCATGACCCATGACCCTGCGAAGCCATGCGTAAGGATAAGGTTAGGATTCGGCTTAAGGCGTTCGATCACAGGGTGCTGGACCAGTCGGCCGAGCGGATTGTGGAGACCGTAAGAAGGACGGGGGCGCGGATATCCGGTCCCGTACTTCTGCCGACTGAGAAAGATATCTACTGCGTCAACCGTGGTCCGAATATCGACAAGGAGTCGATGGAGCATTTCGAAGTTCGGACCCACAAGCGGTTGATCGACATTTTGAACCCGGGACCGAAGACGATCGACGCGCTGATGCGTCTTGATCTGCCGAGCGGTGTGGACATAGAGATCAAATTGTAGGTATTGGGTGTTGGGTGTTGGGTGTTGGTAGCGGAGGCGACCGGACAACCGGATGCATGCTACCAACACCCAACACCCAACACCCAATACCCAACGGAGTTAGGCGATGCTGAGAGCAATACTGGGCAAGAAACTGGGTATGACCCAGGTTTTCGATGAGTCCGGCAGGCTGGTTCCGGTTACGGTAATTCAGGCCGGGCCTATGACGGTCACTCAGAAGAAGACTGTGGAGACGGACGGCTACGAGGGCGTGCAGGTTGGGTTCGAGCCTATTCGGGAAAGCAAGCTCACGAAGCCTGTGCTCGGCCACCTGAAGAAGGTCGGCGTCAAACCGATGCGGTATCTCCGGGAACTGTCTGCTGCTGGGACCGATGACATCGAGGTCGGCCGAGAGGTGAAGGCCGAAGAGGTTCTGTCCGCGGGAGACAAGGTTGCGGTTACCGGAACGTCGAAGGGCAAGGGATTTGCCGGCGCGGTAAAGCGCTGGCACTTCCATGGCGGCGATATGACGCACGGTTCGATGATACACCGGAAGCCGCAGTCCGGAGGCGCGACCGACGCTGCAAGGACGTTCAAGGGCGTAAAGAGGCCGGGACATATGGGCAGCGAGAGGGTGACGGTGCGGCGGCTCAGCGTGGTTAAGGTGGATTCGGAAAGGAATCTGGTTTTGATCCGCGGGGCGGTGCCCGGAGCGAACGGCGGACTCGTCATGATTCGCAAGATGGAAAAGGGGGAGTAGCATGCCTACGGTTACCCTGATGTCAACTAGTGGCGAAAAAGTTGGCGAGATCGAGCTTAGCCAGAGAGTATTCGGCGCAGAGCCGAACATACCGCTTATGCACCAGGCTGTGGTTGAGGAGCTTGCCAATCAGAGGAGTGGCACTGCGGACACCAAGACGCGCGGAGATGTCACCGGCGGCGGGAAGAAGCCCTACAGGCAGAAAGGGACGGGCCGTGCCCGACAGGGCACCATCAGAGCGCCTCACTACGCCGGGGGAGGCGTCGTCTTCGGGCCGCATCCACGCAGTTATGAGCAGCGTATGCCGCGGAAGATGAGGAAAGCGGCCATCAGGTCGGCACTGTCGGCCAAGTTGGCGGACGGCGAGATGGTATTTGTGGACGAGCTTTCGCTGGATGGCATCAGCACAAAGAAAATGGCCGAGATTATGAGTAATCTCGATGCCTTGGGCAAAGTGCTGATTGCAACGTCGGATGTGACGGATGAGCTGTCCAAATCGTCCCGAAACATCCCTGGGCTTGTGCTAAGGAGAGTTCCGGCGCTCTCTGTTACCGAAGTGCTCGATAGCGACCGTGTGGTCGTCACCAGGTCCGCAGCCGAGAGGCTGGAGGAGGCGTTCGCGAAATGAGTGACCCTTACAGGATAGTGCGTAAACCGCTGGTAACTGAGAAGAGCATGGCTGGCGCGCAGCTTCACAAATATACATTTGAAGTGGCCCCTGATGCGAACAAGATCGAGATCGGCCGGGCTGTCGAGGAGATATTTAACGTCAAGGTGGCAAAGGTCAACACCCTGACGGTCAAGGGCAAGAAAAAGAGGCTCGGCCGCCATCCAGAGGGGAAAACCCCCGACCGAAAGAAGGCCATAGTAACACTTGCCCCAGGCCAGCGAATTGAGATATTTGAAGGAGTATAGCCTGGAGGACAGTGAAAAGTCACAAGTCTCATGTCGGGACTTTGGACTTTTGACTTTAGACTTTTCACTCCTCCTTTGGAGGTTTTCCAGTGGCACTTAAACAGTATAAACCCACTTCACCGGGTAGGCGATACTTCACGGTGTCGACCTTTGAGGAGGTTACGAAGAAGAAGCCGGAGAAGTCGCTCACAAAGCCGGTTAAGCGAAGTGGTGGCAGGAATGCGCAGGGCAAGCTGACGATGAGGCACGTCGGGGGAGGCCACAAGCGCAAATATAGGATAATCGATTTCAAGCGAGACAAGGCAGAAGTGCCTGGCAAGGTTACTGCGATCGAGTACGATCCCAATCGCTCGGCCAGGATAGCTCTAATTGTGTATGCAGATGGTGAGAAGCGCTACATTCTGGCGCCTCTTGGCATCAAGGTAGGGGACCAGGTATTGTCCTCCGAAGGCGCGGATATAAGGCCGGGCAACGCACTGCCGCTGGCGAACATCCCGGTTGGGACTGTGGTTCACAACGTGGAGATGTCGCCTGGGAAGGGCGGACAACTGGCCAGAAGCGCGGGCAGCGGTGTACAACTCATGGCTAAGGAGGGCAAGTACGCCACGCTCAGGCTGCCTTCAGGAGAGATGAGGAATGTGCTTGCCGCCTGCCGGGCAACTGTCGGACAGGTAGGCAACCCCGATCACGAGAACATATCGCTCGGGAAAGCGGGAAGATCGAGGTGGCTTGGGATCAGACCCGGGACACGAGGAGTGGCGATGACGCCGAGGGACCACCCACACGGTGGTGGCGAGGGCAAGTCGCCGATCGGCCGCAAGACACCGATGTCACCCTGGGGCAAGCCTGCGCTCGGACAGAAGACTCGTAAGAAGAAGCCGTCCGACAAAATGATAGTGAGAAGACGGAAGTAGGAGGAATCTTTGGCACGATCACTTAAGAAAGGGCCTTATGCAGAGCCGAAACTGCTTGAAAAGATCGATCAGCTTAATGCCAGGGGAGAGAAGCGGATCATCAAGACCTGGTCAAGACGATCCACCATCTTCCCGTCGATGATCGGTCATACAATCGCCGTTCATGATGGCAGGAAACATGTTCCTGTGTTCATCACTGAGAACATGGTAGGCCACAAGCTGGGCGAGTTCGCGGTGACGAGGACCTTCAGGGGGCATGGCCACCATACGGAGCGTGCGACCTCGCTGAAATAGGCTTATCCCGACTTTTCACGAGCATCAGCAGTTGCTTCGGACTGCTTGTCTGCCGAAGCCTGCTGATGCATAATCCGGCTTAGGAGATAGCAAGATGGAAGCTACAGTCGCGGGAATCCGCGGTTTTGTAAGAAGACAGATAAAGGGCGAGCGCGTCTGGCGGATAGGGGTCTCGGTGACTCCACAGTCGGCGCGGGTGACGCTGCTTACCCCGGATAAACCCTATCGGTTTCTGGAGGAGCGCGACAAGGACCGTCCTCCGATTGTAGAGGAGCTCGAGCGGAAGCTTGAGAGCGCAATCGGGCGGGACGTCGTGGTTGGCGTTGTGCAATCTCCAATGGCCATTGCGCGACACATTCGTATCTCGCCCCGAAAGGTAAGGCATGTTGTCGACGCAATCCGCGGTAAGCACGTGCAGGATGCGCTTGCGATCCTGCAGTTCGTGCCGAATGCGGCGGCGAAGACTGTGACCAAGCTGCTTAAGTCGGCTATCGCGAATGCCGAGAACAACCATCGAATGGATTCAGAATCGCTCGAAGTAATCCATGTGCACGTGGACGAGGGGACGACCCTGAAGCGGGTCAGTCCGCGCGCGATGGGACGAGCATATCGCATAGTGAAGAGAACGAGCCATATAACCGTCGGTCTGGGAGAGGCCGAGAAGCCGGCGAGAGTGGGCCGGGGCGGCAGGGGTATCGCCCGAACGGTCGGTAAGGCGCCGAGACGAGGCGCCAGGGCGGAAGGCGCGAGGCCGCAGCGCCCGGCCAGGGAAGCAACCGCAGCTCGGGCAGCGGAAGCTCCGGGAGCCGAGGAGACGAAGGCATCCGGAGAGCAGCAAGAAGAGCGCGGGGGAGGAGAATAATTGGGACAGAAAGTTCACCCAATTGGGTTTAGAATCGGTGTAATCCGTGACTGGGACAGCCGGTGGTACTCGACAAAGGAGAGGGCAGAGTTTATAGCTGAGGATGCCAAAATCCGTAAGTACGTTAAAGATAAGCTGTCGCAGGCAGGGATTTCGAAGGCTGAGATCGAGCGCGCGCCTAATCGGGTAAAGGTGACGCTGCGCTCGGCCAAGCCGGGAATGATAATCGGCCGGGGCGGACGTGGAGTTGACGATCTGCGCGATCAGATACAGAAGATGGCCGGCGGCAAGCAGGTGCATGTCGCGGTCGAAGAGGTAAGGCAGCCGGAGCTGGATGCTCAGCTCGTGGCCGAGTCCATTGCCCAGCAGGTAGAGAAGCGTATCGCTTACAAGAGGGCGATGAAGCAGGCAGTGCTGCGCACCATGCGAATGGGGGCCAAGGGAATCAGGGTCCGGCTTGCCGGCAGGCTCGGCGGAGCTGAGATGGCTCGCGTGGAAGTTGCCAGGGACGGGAAGATTCCGCTGCAGACGCTTCGAGCCGACATCGACTACGGTTTCACCGAGGCTATGACGACATACGGACACATCGGCGTTAAGGTGTGGATCTACAAGGGCGAGATTCTTCCCGGACAGAGGAAGGTCGAGCCTACCGAAGAGGAGATCATGGAGGCGCGCCGCAGACAGATCCGGGAACGCGGGGAGCGACGGCGGGGCCGTGGTGAACGCGGAGAGCGTGGTGAGCGCGGCGGCCGAGGCGGCAGGGGCGGCCGAGGTCAGAAAGGGGGCAAAACGTAATGTTGATGCCCAAGAAAGTCAAGCACCGCAAGACCCATCGCGGTTCCAGGGCAGGCAAGGCAACTGCCGGAAACAAAGTGGATTTTGGCGAGTACGGACTCCAGGCGCTTGAAAGCTGCTGGCTTACCGCAAACCAGATAGAAGCTGCAAGAGTTGCAATGACAAGGCACGTCCGCAGGGGCGGTCAGATATGGATTCGTGTGTTCCCGGACAAACCGGTTACTAAAAAGCCGGCTGAAACGCGAATGGGAAGTGGAAAGGGCGCACCGGAGGTCTGGGTTGCGGTGGTCAAGCCCGGACGGATGCTTTTCGAGATGGCCGGAGTTGAAGAAGAACTGGCCAAGGAAGCTATAAGACTCGCGTCTCACAAGCTTCCGATTAAGACGAGATTCGTGACCAGGAAAGAGCAGAGTGAGATAAGTGAGGCAGTCGGAATACAAGCGGCAGATACAGTCGAGCACGACTAGAGAGCTCGAGAATATGCTGAAGGAGGAGGGTAAGAACCTTTACGGACTTCGCCAGCAGATAGCAATGAAACAGCTCGATAATCCGCTCGCTATCAGGGATTCGCGGAAGCGAGTAGCGAGAATTTTAACAGTGCTGCGCGAGCGAGAGCTTAAGGAGCAGGTCAAGGCATGATCGAAAGAGGTCGAAGAAAAGTACGTATAGGTCGCGTTGTGAGCGACAAGATGGATAAGACTGTCGTGGTTGCGGTTGAGACGCTGGTCAGACACCCGCTCTACGGCAAGATTATGCGCCGGACGACCAAGTTTAAGGCTCACGACGAGGCGAACACCGCGGGTGAGGGCGATGTCGTCGAGATTATGGAGACCAGGCCAATGTCCCATGAGAAGCGCTGGCGCGTGGCAAAAATTGTAGAGAAAGCAAAATAGAAGCAATGATACAACCATATACGCGGCTTAGGGCCGCAGACAATTCGGGTGCCCGCGAGATCCTGTGTATTCGTGTAATGAAGGGATCAGCGGGGCATTATGCCGGAATCGGCGATATAATCATAGGCGCGGTCAAGTCGGCGACTCCCGGCGCGACGGTCAAGAAGGGCGAAGTCATAAGAGCCGTAGTTGTTCGGACTAAAGCGCCTGTCAACAGACCCGATGGATCGACGCTCAGGTTCGACGAAAACGCAGCGGTCGTGGTCAATAACGCTAACGAGCCTCGCGGCACAAGAATATTCGGGCCTGTGGCTCGGGAGCTCCGGGAAAAGAACTTTATGCGGATCGTATCGCTCGCGCCAGAGGTTCTTTAGTATCTAACAACTGAAATTGCGTTCAATCTGCACGCAACATGAGTAGTCTATGCTGCGGCAAGAGACGGGATAACGACGAGTTCGCGGACCTTGA
>JACPPP010000305.1 GCA_016190935.1 Armatimonadota bacterium
ACAACAAATTGTCGTTCGGAGGGCGCTAAGCGCCTAAGCCGGGGCGATCTACCCTCATCTTCCGGCTCTCAACGGTCACAACCCCGCCCTGGCCGCCATGCCAGCCTACGGAGGAGCTGGATCTTATCCCCTGATCACTTTCTTCAGCCACATTCGTCGCAGAGATCTCAAGCACCGCATCGATCGTCGCCCGACCAAGCATCTCGGCCAGCTCGTCTATCTCCATCTGCGACTGCTTGATCAGGCTACCATCGGCAGTACCGCCTGAGCGTTCGCTGCCAGAAATGCAGCAATTCTCCTACTGTCCTTCTCCGTCTACGGCACGTCCGACGACTGCTTGGATAATATGACCGCTCGTATTATCATCAATCTGGTGGCACCTCCGATATCGATGCCGACGCACCCCTGCGCGATCCCATAGTTGGCAGTGCCGTTCGACAGGCGTTACGTCTGTGGCATCGTTAGCCTACGTTACTAAGAGCACACCGCCATGAACATATTTAATTCAACATAAAATCAATGATTCATCATTGACAAACAGCTTATTCTGTGGCACAATCCGAATGGTATCACGTAGCACTCTTTATTCCACTCGATGTCAGTATGGAGTTACATGCTACATCCATTTGGTACTACGTCGCACTGATTCATGTAAATACGCCGATTCCAATGACGTCGAGTGGTTTAAACGATTTGGCGCGGAGTGATCCTTCACGGACAAAGAACAGTGGCCGGAATAGAAAAAACGTAGTGTGCTGGATTGCAGATCCACAAGTATTGCCTAATGTGGTAAGTGGTGGAGCCGCGCCAAATAAGAAACCTGAAGGATCGCACGAGACCGTGCGGCGATTACTAGATTGATGACGACCTTCCAGTTCTCGTTCCAAGGGCCAGAGCGATGGGAGGGGAATGAGCAAAGCACGGTGCGAAAGCTGGTAATCGCTTCTGTTGAATGCGGTCCTGAGGGAAAACACCCGGCGCAATCGCCGGGTAGGTAATAGCAAGAAAGGAGATGTATCTATGTTGAGAGGAAATGAGAAAAAACCGATTCTGCAATGTGCAGACAGACTGCTTGTGCTGTTCTGTATCTCGTGTTTCCTCCTCGTGCCTTGTGTGGATTCCTTTGCTCAGTCCATCATAGGCACAGTAACTGAGAAAGGCACTGGTGCGCCAATTGATGCGCTAGTGTATCTCAGCACCGGAGCGGTTACGCTTACAGATCCTATGACAGGTGCGTTTGATTTCGCAGGCCTAACACCTTCACTCTACTATGTGAGGGTTGTACCGAACTCCGACCACCACTTTGGATGGAAGCCAGTTTACCTGTATCCAGACGTTAGCGGCGAAGCGAACTTCGAGTTGGAGCCGCTCAATCTGGTCGGAACTGTGGTTGACGATTTCAACAGGATTCCGGACCCAGTCACCGACCTGGGTTCCACTTCTGTGGGAGGCAAGGCCTGGCAGCAGTCGGATATCGACCCCGATCCTGCTGTAAACGCCCTTGGAAAGATCGAGGGCAATGCGCTAGTCCTTCCTGTGGACACTTACGGAGGCACAAGTTACTTTGCGCCTACACATGGCCCGACAATTCTGGATTTCCAACCAGTCGACTTCGATGCGACAGTGACGTTCACTGTCACCGACGTGACTAACCCCACTACCAGCGGCAATTATGGCCCTGGATTCGCGCTGAACTACAGAGTCCCCACTCTGGACCAAGGCGACAATGACGGTTACCAGGCCCGCTTGATGCACGGCTGGGGAGACGGCTCCGACTATGATATGATCACTGCGTCTGGGAACGTGGGCGGTTATGCCGAATGGTTTAAATACAACGGCAGCAGGAGCATCCCCGTTGGTACACCCCACACAATGAGAGTGCGTGTAGTGGACAACCGCCACCAGGTGTGGATCGACGGTGTCCAGGAGTTCGATATAACCGACAATTGGAGGTGGGGAGGTGGTTACATCAGCCTGAGGCGGCACAGCGCAACTGTTACCCTTGATGACCTGACCATCCAGGACTACACCAACTATGATGGCGCTTCATTCAACACCGGGAGTGTCGATGGAACGGTGTTTGAACGGGCCAACCCGAGCAATAAACTTGCCGGCAAGAGCGTAGCCCTGATGCTGGGGGCCACGACGGTTGCGACCGACACGACTGATGCGAATGGTCACTTCAGCTTCACCGGTCTGAGCGCAGGCACTTACAGTGTCTACGTCTCGATCACTGGTTACGAAGACGGGTCGGTGCAGAACATAATGATCACGTGGTATCAGCCTTCTGTAACGGCCGACGTCGCCCTCGATCCGGCGATGATACCCACCGACTCCGTTTACGACACGTTCAGTCGATCGGGTCCGGAACTGGGATCGACCGAGCCCATTACGGGAGGACATGTGTACAGGTGGGCTCAGCCGGAAGCACATGCAGACTCCACCATTCACGACAACCTGTTGGACAATGGCACAGGGGGTGGAGGGTACCTTGGGCCTTACATCGTTGGCTTCACACCAGCCGACCTGGACGCCAGCTTTACTTATGTCAAGGTAAACAGCTTCTACTCGGGCTTCCAATACAGGAAGAAGAACATAACTGACGATCAGCCACAAAACAACATGTACTCGATGTGGATAGTAGGTGCTTACAACTACATCGGCCTGTACAGAAACGGCGCCTGGGCTATCACGGTGAATACTTCGGTCGATTGGAACGAGCCGCATACTTTCCGAGTAAAAGCCGTCGGTAACAGGCATAAGTGCTGGATGGACGGTGTCTTGATGTGGGATCTGGAAGACACATCCGTTTCCGGTCCCGGAGGAGTAATGTTCGCGGACACCCAGGGAGCCGGTCCGATTTGGATCGACGATGTACTGATTCACCGGCTTGATGGTGGCTACGGCGTCATTCAGGGTACGGTGAGCGACGCAACGAATCCGAGCGTCAAGCTTGCGAACGCTACCGTGAGTCTGAGTAACGGTCAGTGGACCATGACTGATGAGAACGGCAACTACTTCTTTGCGGCCATGTCGAACGGTACCTATCAGGTGACGGCTAGCAAGGTCAACTACATCACCTCAGCAGCAACTAGCGTCACGCTGGACGATGCACATCTGACTGTGACGGCGAACTTCGCGCTGTCCCAGGTTTCGCTTCCGGCGCCGCTTCCGGCGACCGAGATTGTGTTGGACACGTTCTCCAGAACGGGACCTGCGCTCGGCGTTACTGAAGACTCGAACCACTACGCATGGGAGACCCTGACGCCTGATACGTCTACGGTCGCCGGCGAACTCCTGTCTCTGCAGGCGCTTGGCACGCCTGACTCCGGCGAGGTCTACATCGATAGCTGGATGCCTAAGGACTTCGAGATGATGTGCAAGTTCCGCAAGAGGGACTGGAGTGGGAACGCAAACTACACGTACCTGTTCCACTACCGGGCTCCCGCGAAGTACGACATCCGGGGCTACCAGTTCGGATTGTACAACAACGGTTATGACTACAAGATGATCAATGGCTTCAACGTTGGCGCCGGAACAGGTGGCAATGACTGGACGCAGTGGCACGATCTGCATGTGAAGATCGAAGGCAACCGCCACAGGGTGTGGCTTGACGGTCACGGGGAACTGGACTGGACAGATAACACCTGGCTCAACGGCGGGTACATCGGCTTCGCGGGCGGCGCGGACACTGGAACGGTCGAAATCGACGATCTCACGTTCTTCGATCCGGTCCCGAGGCTGGCCACTGTCGCCGCGGTGCTCACATATCCCGACGACAAGGGTATGAGCATTGAAGGTCCGACGGTTGCGTCTGTGGGCTCAGGTTTCTTTATGCTTGCAGACGCCGGCGGGTCACCGTCGATCAAGGTCTACAGTCCGATCCCTGTACAGGTAGGCCAACAGCCTTACATCGAGGGCGTGCTTATGTCTCAGGGCACCGAGAGGATCATATCCGCGGCCCGCGTATTCGGAACGTTGGAACCCGCCTTAAGGTTGTCTGATCTTGGCGGCAGGGCCGATGGCAGCGGCGTAGAGCTGACAGATCCGAAGTCCGTTTCGGCGATCTTAGCAGACGGAAGCCTGTACATTGAGGAACTTGACAGGTCCGCAGGCATAAAGGTCGTCGGGATTACGGCTGCACGGGGTGACCAAATCACTATCAAGGCCGTCCTGGGCACCGACTCGAACGGTGAGAGGTCGCTGAATGGCGCGATGATATTGACCAAGACATCAGGATCTCCACTTGAACCGCTCGCTTTGAACAACAAAGCACTGGGTGGTGGAGCCGGCGCATACCAGCCGGGAATTACCGGCGAATCGGGTCCGAACAACATCGGACTGCTGGTTACCGCCTACGGCAAGGTCGAGAACCCTGGTGACAATGACTTCTATCTGAACGATGGCTCCGGTGTGAGTGTCCACGTTCTATTGCCAGCGGGCAGCGGAGTTCCTGCTGCTGATATGTTCGTGATTGTCACTGGAATCAGCTCATGTGAGATCGACGGCGGGAATACGCTGAGAGCGATCAAGTCAGCGGGACCGGTGCATGTGCCTGCGGGCGCTGACGGCATTGGCACATCGAACTTTGGCGGTGCAAACCAGATCTGGATTCGGGCAAGTAGCTTTATAGCCCGGAGCGGAGGCGGGACGCCCAACTATGTCGCCGACCCGCTTGCGGCCCCAGGGGCCATAAGTGGCGCTGCCTACAACTTCCCTGCAAGCTCTGGCGGGAGCACGCAGGACGATTGGTGGGCAGAGTACGAGATACCTCAGAGCAAGGTGCCTGCCGCTCTTACCGGAACCTGGTACTTCTGGGCCCGCGCAACCCAGTCTGCACAGAGCGGAACTGATTCCGGCTGGCTGATCGTGAGGGGAGACCCGAATGATTTCAGCTATCCGAGTCTCGGCGCCCCGAGCAATGCCAACAACAGGATCCTGAATGAGATCGGCAACGCCGGCCTATTCGGCTACAATTTCGGATGGTTCCAGAGCAAGAACGCCGGAGCCGCCGAAAATTGCACGAAGCAGTTCAGTGTCGGTGGCGACAACAAGGTCCTGTTCAGGATATATGAGCGTGAAGCCGGACCGGCCAACGCGCTGATTGACGTGATCTGTTGGACGAACGATCCGAACTATGTGCCGGACGATGACGATCTGCTTTCTGTTACCGGATGGTAGGAAAGCGCGACTAGTCAGACTACTGGACGGAACGACTCGTCTGTCCGTCTAGTAGTGCCGATCCGCCCGTGAGCGGCACGCAAAGTCGCTCACGGGCGAAATCACATGAAATGGATAAGATTCGCGTTCCGAAGCTATGGGTTTGGATGGAAGAAAGATCAGCTATGAAAAAACACAGGGCTGGTTTCACTTTGATCGAGCTTCTGGTGGTCATAGCGATCGTTGCCATTCTGGCCGCAATACTATTCCCCATCTTCGTGCAGGCGAAAGAGGCGGGGAGGAAAGCGAGGTGCGCGAGCAACTTAAGGCAGATTCAGAATGCGCACTTAATGTATATCGACGACTATAACGGCCGGTTCATGTACGTGGCATGCTATAACCGGGTGATCGCCATAGTATGCAACTTCGCTTCGCCAACGGGCGGTCCGTTCATGCAGGACGTATTGGCCAAGTACATCAAGAACAGGGGCGTCTGGCAATGCCCGTCCAGCAGACGAAACGAATATCCTTTGAAGCCCTACGAAGGCAAGCTGGGCGCCTGGGAGCCTTACGCAAAGTTCAAGTATGCGGACAACTCCGGGTGCATTCTCGGGCCGGAGAGGTACACTTGGGCGGCCTACATGTATCGCTGGATCTACACCGTGTATACGGACAACAGACCGACGGTGCAGCATCCCATAAGCAACCTTACATTAGCCGAGGTTGCTAAGCCGACGTCGGCACTGATGTTTACCGAGTGGCCTGAGTTCTACTCAGTGCAGCACAAGTCCGGTGACCAGTGGGGCATGAACGTTGTGTACCTGGATTGCCATACCAGGTTCATCAAGTTCGGGTCGTATTTCTGGGGTAACAGAGGATTGGATTGGTGGTAGGAATGGATTCTGCGGCAATCGGAGAGAGATGGCGTCGAAAGGAGTGCAGAAATGTTTAGATCAGCAGTGCGAAGAACTGGTTTCACATTGATCGAGCTTCTCGTTGTGATTGCTATCATTGCCATACTTGCAGCTATACTCTTCCCAATCTTTGCGCAAGCAAAGGAGGCCGGGAGGAAGGCCAAGTGTGCGAGCAACCTTAGACAAATTCAGCAGGCGCACCTGAACTACATGGACGATTACGATGGCAGGTTCATGTATGTACTTTCATACAATCGTATATTCGGGCTGGCGTACAACCAGCTTCCGCCAACCAGCGGTCCATACATGCAGGATGTGCTGGCAAAATACATCAAGAATCGCACAATTTGGCAGTGTCCGTCCAGTAAGCGGAACGAATATCCGCTCGCGCCCTATAGAGGCACACTGGGCAGCATGGAGATGTACGCAAAATACAAGTACGCAGATAACTCAGGCTGCATTCTCGGACCTGAGCGCTACACCTGGTCGGCCTACATGTATCGCTGGGTTTACCCAATCTATGACCCAAAGAGCGGCCTGTCATACAGCGGCGGCCTGATCAGCAATCTAAAGGTCTCACAAATTGCCAAGCCGAGCGCGACGCTGATGTTCGCTGAGTGGCCGGAGTTCCTGTCAATTCAGCACAAGTCCGGCCAATACTGGGGCATGAACGTCGTCTATTTGGACTGTCACACCAGGTTTGCCCGGCAGAACTCGTATCTTTGGGGAACACGGGGCAAAGACTGGTGGTAGAGTGTCGCTCTTCACATAACTCGCCGTTTTTCTAAGCGCAAGGAGGGACGCACGGATGTCTACATCCAACCAATCAAAAGACGGGTTTACACTGATCGAGCTTCTGGTGGTGATAGCCATCATTGCTATTCTCGCTGCAATACTGTTTCCGGTGTTTACAGTTGCCAAGGAGACTGCCAAAATTTCCAAGTGTTCGAGCAACTTGAAGCAGATTCAGCAGGCCCATTTGGGCTATATTGACGACAACAATGGCAGGTTCATGTACGTGATCAGTCACAACCGGATATACGGGTTGGTCTACCAAAACGGAGTGACAGCCGGCCCTTACATGCAGGATGTGCTCGCAAGTTATGTCAAGAGCCGGGCAATTTGGCAATGTCCGTCCGTAAAGAAGAACGAGTATCCGCTGAAAGACTATGCCGCTCAGTTTGGAACCTACGCCAAGTACAAATACGGAGACAACACCGGCCGCATTCTTGGTCCGGAACGTTACACATGGACAAGCTATATGTACAGGTGGATTCGCCCTATATATGGGCCCGGAGTGAAGTACGGGTCTACGCAGTCTGAGCTTATCAGTAAGATTACCATTGGGCAGGTGCCTAAAGCCACTTCAGCACTGATGTTCAACGAATTTCCCGAATGGAACGCCGTGCAGCACAGAAAAGGAAGAAGCACGGGCATGAACGTGGTATATCTCGATGGGCACATCAGGTTTGTGCAGCTCAATACTTGGATCTGGGGTGTGCGCGGACTTGACTGGGACTGAAGATATACTAAGCCGGTGAATCGGGATTCATATAGATTGGCGCGCAGTAGAATATGCTTCCTGTCGCTTGCCACCGGGAGTATTCCCGGGGGGCTGTTGACCTGGCAGTACGTTGCCGACCCGGTGTTTTCTCTTAACTGGCCTCTTGCTTGAAACATCCCCAGTATCCGGCTTGCTCTCACCATTCGCACAGGGCAGCCCATCTGGCATGGTTTTTTTTACGTCTAAAGGAGTAAATAGAACATCAGAATGAAACAGACTGAACCACTGGTTCGCGTTCTTCTTGAAGCGATCCTGTTCGCACTTATCCTCTGCCCGGCGGCCATTTCCGCCAACAAGCCGAACATATCCAATATTAAGATCGAGAGAATACCTATTGAACTCCGACGGGACAAACCACGGCCGACAGTTGTGCCGGAAGTGAATGGCGTGCTTTTCGATGGTAACTTCATGCGTGACTATCCTAGCCACCCTGCCTTGCAGCCGGGCGACAAGGCCTACACCCCCATCCGCGAGGGCGGTTTTTCTATGGAGAACGGGACGCGTTACTTCAACCGTCCGATCTTCCGTATGGGCAACATGATCTCTACGGGCGACCGCCCGATGTTCCTTATCCACAGAAGCTTTTGGTCCGAATGGTGCTCCAAGCTGCGGTTCTCACTGAGTCGGGGAGAGAGGGCAAAGTGGTTGGATGAGTTCCAGTCGGTGTATGCGGAGTTCTGGCCCGGCTCGACCAGGTATGTATGTAGCGACGCAGAACTCGACCTTAAGGTCAAACTGACTGCAGCGGCGGCGGACAAGGGATGGACGAGCCTGTTTGAAATAGAGGTCTCAGGCCGTGGCGCCAAGGACGCTCGCATACATTGGGTGTTTGGCGATATAGAGAACCACCGGGATCAAAAGTCCAACAGGGACAGCCTCGATCAGTTCTCCCTCCCGGACTACTGGCTGCCCGAGTTGAAAATGAACGAAGAGCAGACGAACGAGTCAGCGGAGGTCGAGCCAGGAGTGTTCCGTGTAATGGTCGATGTCGGCAAGCACGAGAACTGGCAGAAGTTACCCAATTGCGGCATCAGGAACATTGAGATGTACGCCGGTTCGGAGTGGCCCGGTCAGAAGATTGGACCCGTTGGCGCAAGTGCAGTTTCGACCCCGCTTATCCGAGTACTTCCGGGCCAGACTGGACGACTTATCGCCTGCGAAGTTCCCGTAAAGGACGGATGGAAGGGCACAATGGCCGTAGTATGGGGTGGCAGGCCTAATGACTTTTCGGGCCATGAGCAAGCTATGCGGCGGCTCAATATCCCATGGGGGATGGAGTTATATAAGGAGTGGTATGAGAACTACGTTGGCAGAGGATCACAGCCGCTTGAGACATTCAAACAAGTGATGGCTTCACCAGAGAAGGCAATGTCCGATGCGCTGGAGTTCTGGTCGAGGATCAGGAATCGCGTGGTTGTGGAGACCCCAGATGATGAGGTCACAGCTTGGGCAAACTGGCTCACAGGGTCGCAGGAGTATCTCCACTGGCTGGTGGGGCAAATCGATGGCATTGATGCTTGGGGGCTTGCATATCTGCACATTGCCCATATGTACGACGGCTGGGATTACTGTGGCGTCCATGAACAGCAGGAGAAATGGCTGAGAATCTTTGCCTCATCAGTTCGGAAAGGCTGGATCGGGCTGTACCATGGGACTGCGCCGTGGTTTGCCACTGAGGAGCGGCCTAATACTGGCGCAGAGAACCAGATAACACACTACTTGAATTGTGTCTATAGCCACTGGCTCTGGACCGGTGACGATCGGTTCTTTCATGACATCTGGCATTTCATAAAGCCGCTGATGGAACGCCAGTTGATGCAGAATGACCCGGATGGCGACGGGCTGTTCGCTGCACGCCATCCTGACTGGGCGCCAGAGGACGATAGCTTCGGACCTAAGAGCCAGACTGAGACAGCTCAGTCGCTTCGCGCGCTCAAGGGGTGCATCGAACTTGCACGGGTGGCGGGGGACAATGATGCCGAGCGGAAATATGCAGCCTACGTTGCGAGAATAGAGAGCGCACTGCCAGGGCTTTGGGATTCGGACAAGGGAATACTTGGCTACCGGGGGCCTGATGATGTCCTCAGAACCAACTCGGGCGCCGCCCAGGTGTTTTTCCCCATCCTTCGAAGCGCAGTAGACCGGGTTCAGGGTTATCAGATGCTTACATACACTCGCAACACTCTCTGGGCTGAGGACAAGCAGTATCCAGGAGTGGCCCGCATAATAGTGTGCCCACACCACGTTGGCCGGACAGGTCTGGGACCGCTGACGGATATGTCCTGGAGAATGTTCGCCGCTGCAGGTCTTGTTGGAGACACAGACAGGTTCTGGCCGGTATTCAAGACCATGGTCCACTCTTACTTCTTCAGCTCGTGGCCTGGTGGAGAGTGTGCTGGCGTCACAGCCTGTGGTTCCGGCCATGCTGGGATGAACGACCATAACGATGGGCGTATGCCTGCACTTTATGCCTTGGGGAGAGGGCTTTTCGGCCTTGAGCCGGATGTCCCACACGGAAAGATCACCATCGAGCCTCGCTTCCCGAGTGACTGGAAGAAGGCATCCATCTCTCAGCCATCCATAAGCTACAGCTACGAGGTCAAGGGCGATAGCGTCCAGATGCAAGTTAAGACCCCAAAGCAGCTTGCCAAGACATTGAGGATACCGGTCAGACGGGATGTATCTGGTGTCAAGATCGATGGCAAGCAGGCAACTTTCACTGTAGAACCCGGCATCAATCGAGCGTATGTGGTTGTTGATCTTCCGCTTGGGACAAGGAATACGGTTGTTGTCAAACTTAAGGGTCGGGAGATCAGGCTTGCATATCCAGCCGAAGTAGTGATTGGCAGGACTTTTAAGGCATCGGTATCCGGCGCCGAGAGAGTTGAGATGCTTGACCCTCAAAGCGCGCTGACAATTGCCAGACGTGAGAGGACTGCTCTCGATCTGACACCGGTTCGAACGGGCAGGAGAACTGCATTCATTATTGCCACAAGAGGCCTAACTAGCTGCTATCTTCCAATGGACTTTGACGTGGAGGAGCAGTTTGCGATCGCCAGTCCGGCATTCGACGCGGCGGCCGGAATGCTGTCTTTCGAGTTGAAGAACTCCTCCGGCGAGGACGGGATAGTGAAGGCAAAGGTGAAAATCGCGGGGCGGGCTTACGAAATGTCGGCAAGCTTAGTTTCAGGGGAGGCGAAAGTGGAGGTGTCTTTGGACAAACCAGCTATCTCCGACATCACTCCCGGCAGCAACCCAATAACAGTTGAGATCGATGGAAAGACATACATAAACAAGTTCGTGAACTGGGATGCCTGCGGCGATACATCGCAGGAACTGGTGGATCGAGCGGTATGCCTCGATTTTGCCTGGGAGATGAACGAGGAGTCCGCCGACGTCTTCAATAATAAATTCTTCTACGATGCTTGGATAAACGGGATAGACTATCCCATCGCTCCATCGAAGACTTATGAATACGCCAACCACTCCATGGGCAATCCGAAGCTCGACTTGCCGAGGTTCCTCGCGGCCGGCAGGATACCGTTCTACGTGGTCGATGAGAAAAGCCTCGGAGGTGCGTACCAGACTATGATCGGCGGCGGGCCGAGGAACGTTCTGGCACTCGCGAACTGGAGACCCTGGCTGTATCCATCGAATATCTTGATTCCAGTAAAGGGTATGAAGCTGTGTAAGATTTACTTTCTGGCCTGCTCATGGTACCGGGCGCATCAGGCGCATCACCCCTGCGCGGAGCTGCTGGCAAACTATAGCGATGGCACGTCGGCTTTGCGCCAACTGATTCCCCCGTTCAGCTTCAACCCGCTCTACGGTAGAAAGTCAATCAATATGAATGGGTACGATGTAGAGATCATTGCCTCGGGTCTTCCAACAGGGGCTTACCTGAAAACGGATGTCGTAGACTTCCCTCTTGACCCGACGAAGTCCTTGGAGTCTATCGAGGTGCGGTCTGTGGTGAGCGAGAGCATATTCGCTATCTTTGGGATAACTCTGGTAAAGGCCAAGTAGGAATCTGAAAGGAATAAACTGATGGTATTGAACTTAAGATTCGGGCATCTGCAGTTACCTACATGCGCGCTGCTGCTGCTCATAATGGCGGTGGCGCTGTCTGCCAGCGACCGTCCGGATTTTTCGAAGGTAAAGGTCGAGCGGATTGCTATTGAGAAGCAGTGGGATAAGCCTGTTCCGTCGGAAGTCCCTGAGGTTGATGGGGTTCTTTTTGATGGCAATTTCTACAGGGATCAGCCCAACCATCCGACGCTCAAGCCAGGTGACAAGGCGTACACCCCAATCCGGGAGGGCGGCTTCTTTATAGAGAACGGCGCGCGTTACTTTAACCGGCCGATCTTCCGGATGGGAAATATGCTCTCGACCGGCGACAGGCCGATGTTCACCATACATCGCAGCTTCGGGACCGGATGGGCCTCGAAGCTCAGGTTCGCGCTCTCGACCGGAGACCGCGCCAGGTGGCTCGATGAGTTTCCCTCTATTCGCACAGAGTTCTGGCCCGGATCTACGGATTATATCTGTAAGGACTCTGCGTTAGGTGTGGAGGTAAAGCTAACGGCCATCGCTGGTGTGGACGGATGGTCGTCGTTGTTTAAGATCGAGGTAAATGGTCCTGCTGCGGGCAAAGCCAACCTAATCTGGGTATTCGGGGATGTTGAAAGCCGCATCGAAAAAGGTCCCGGGCTGAACCACATGTACTGGGTTACCGGCACGGCGCTCGACCCAACTGACGCGAACGAGGTGTCCGAAGTATCTCCGGGTGTGTACCGAATATCCGTTGAACCTGATAAGCACGACTCTTGGAAGAACGTCAGGACGTCGGGGCTTCGGAATCTCAAGTTTTATGCAGGCTCGAAGTGGCCGGGCCAGAGAATAATGCTTGTCGACGGTTCCACGGTGTCTTCCGCGCCCGCAGGACTTAAGCCGGCAGCGGATGGAAAGCTGATTGCCTGCGAAGCGCCGGTCAAGAAGAACTGGAATGGCGTAATGGCGGTCGTTTGGGGAGGCCAGCCCCAGGATTTGTCTGGGTATGAGAACGCTATGCGAAGGCTGAATATCGACTGGGGAATGCGGCTTTATCGTGAGTGGTATGAAAACTATGTGGGCCGCGGGTCAAAGCCTTATGAAACATTCAAAGAAGTAATGGCTTCCCCTGAAAAAGCGTTTGAAGATTCCGTAGGTTTCTGGCGGAAGATTCGCAGCCGCGTTGTAGTAGAAACCCCGAATGACGAGATTACAGCCTGGGCCAACTGGCTTGCTGGTTCACAGGAGTACCTCCACTGGCTGGTAGGACAAATGTGTGGCTTGGACTCCTGGGGACAGGGTTATTTGCATATCTCAAATATGTATGATGGTTGGGATTATCTGGGCGCTCACGATCAGCAGGAAAAATGGCTCAGAATATTCGCCAGTTCAGTCCGTAACGGTTGGATCGGCCTCTACCATAGTGTTGCGCCATGGATGGCGCCTCCCGACAGGGCCAATGCTGGCGAAGAGGACCAGATATGCCACTTCCTGAACTGCGCTTACACGAATTGGCTGTGGACGGGAAATGACCAGTTCTTGCGAGACATATGGCCCTTCGCAAAGCAGCTTATAGAGCGGGAGTTAATGCAGAGCGATCCGGACGGCGACGGACTATTTGCTGCCCGATATGGTGACTGGGCGCCCGAGGACGACAGCTACGGCCCGAAGAGCCAACTCCAGACCGCACAGGCGCTCCGCGCGCTCAAAGGATGTGTGGAAATGGCGCGTGTGGCAGGTGAGGCTGAGGCTGAGAAGCGTTACGTGGACTATATCAAGAAGATTGAGCGAGCTTTGCCCAGCCTGTGGGACACGGCAAGCGGCGTACTTGGCTATAGGGGGCCGGATGATGTGCTTAAGATCAACCCGGCCACGAAAGACATCTTCTTCCCGATCCTTCGTGACGCTGTGGACCGGCTTCAGGGGTACCAGATGCTTCGGTATGCCCGTGAGATACTGTGGGCCGGGGATGAAAAATACCCGGGGGCTGCCAGGATGATTATGTGTCCCTATCACGTTGGAAAGACGGAGCTTGGGCCGCTCACGGACAATTCCTGGCGGACGGTCGCTGCAGCAGGGATCGTCGGCGCTGTGGATGAGTTCTGGCCGGTGTTCAAGACCATGGCCCATTCCTACTTTTTCAGCTCCTGGCCTGGTGGAGAGTGCGTTGGCGTTTCGGCCTGCGGCTCCGGCCATGCTGGGATGAACGACCATAACGACGGGCGTATGCCTGCGCTTTATGCCCTGGGGAGAGGGCTTTTCGGCCTTGAGCCGGATGTCCCACACGGAAAGATCACCATCGAGCCTCGCTTCCCGAGTGACTGGAAGAAGGCGTCTATCTCTCAGCCATCCATAAGCTACAGCTACGAGGTCAAGGGCGATAGCGTCCAGATGCAAGTTAAGACCCCGAAGCAGCTTGCCAAGACACTGAGGATAGCGGTCAGACAGGATGTATCTGGTGTCAAGATAGATGGCAAGCAGGCAACTTTCACTGTAGAACCCGGCATCAATCGAGCGTATGTGGTTGTTGATCTTCCGCGTGGGACAAGGAATACGGTTGTTGTCAAACTTAAGGGTAAAGAGCTTAAGGCGGAGTATCAAAGAAGAAATTCCGTAGGGACGCCGTTCACAGTGAGCGTACCTGGGGCAGAGAAGATCGAGCTTGTTGACCCACAGAAGGCAGTGAAGGCGGCGGGACAGACGACCAATACTCTGCAGCTTATCCCCATAAGGACGGGAGACAGGACAGCGTTCATCACGGCAACAGCAGGGAGTATAAGCGTCTATCTTCCCCTCGATCTTGAGGTTTCTCCCGATTTCAATATTGTTGATCCGAGCTTTGACACGGTCTCAGGCAAACTGAGGTTTACGCTGCTTAATCCTGGCGGAAAGACCGAGAACCTGGTTGCCCGGGCGAAGATAGCGGGAAGCACGCAGGATGTGCAGATCAGACTTACAGGGGTTGATGCCAAGGTGGAGCTATCATTGGCAGAATCAGCAATTCGGTCCCTCACCCCAGGCAGCAATCCTATCGAACTGCAAATCGATGGCCGCACCTACAGGCACAAGTTCATAGATTGGGACGTATGCGGCCCTGAAAACCAGGTCCTATTCAACCGGACGCAGCTTCTCGACCTTGCCTGGGACTATAACGAGGAGGCTTGCGATCTGTTCAACACAAAATTCTACTACGACGCGTGGATGATGGGCATAGACTACCCGGTGACGCCTTCCAAGACCTACGAGTACGCCGGCCATCACCTGGATAATCCAAAGGTCGATTCACCCTACTTCCTGGCTGTGGGCAGAATACCGTTCTACGTAGCCGATGAGAAGAAGCTGGGAGGCATATTCCAACCATATATTGGCGGCGGGCCGAGAAACGTGCTGGCCATAGCTAACACACGTCCGTGGATATTTCCCAGCAACCTGTCAATTCCGCTCGGGAAGCGGAAGCTGTCGAAGGTCTACTTCCTGGCATACTCGTGGTATCGAGCACACCAGGCGCACCATCCGAATGTGGAGCTTGTCGCGAACTATACAGACGGGACAAAAAAGGTCCGGCAATTGATCCCCCCGTTCAACTTTGCTCCACAGTACGGCCGGAAGTCTGTGAACAGCAATGCCTATGAGATTGAAGTCATCGAGTCGGGTTTGCCCAGCGGTCTGACTACGGACGTTGTAGACCTGCCGCTTGATCCGACGAAGCCGGTGGAGTCGATAGAGGTACGTTCGGTGGTAAGCGAGAGTATCTTCGCGATTTTTGGGATTACGCTGGTCGATGCCGAGTAGAAGGCAGCCTATGCGTAATAAGTTGAAGGAACAGACTAATGATTAAACCGATTTGGCTTGTCGGACTACCCGGCAAACTAATGCTGAGGTGGGTCGTCTGCCCTTTAGTATTGCTGGTTTCAGCCAGCTTGATGTGCTATGGCGCCGCGAGTTCGGAGCCGATCACGGTTCCGATGGAGGGTGACTGGCAGTTTGTCTACATGAGGAACCTCTACTGGGAGAGCGACGACAAAACTGCGCCCGTGCTGCCCGATGTGGAGGAGTATGTCGCAAAGATGCCTGTGCCAGGTTTTTGGGATGATAACCTGGATGGCCTCCGCGAGACTGAGTTTTGGGCGAGTGCCGCGTTCAACCCTCATTATCGTACGATAGAGTTTCCTTTGAGTTCGTCCGGGCAAGTCCCGGACGCCAAATTGCTGAACCTTGTCGGTATCGGCTACTACAGAAAGACTTTCGATGTCCCCACGGACTGGCAGGGACGCACAGTAACTCTGCAGGTCGGTGGCGCACGGCTAAACGCTTGGATATGGCTAAACGGGAAGTTCTTGAAGTACAACGAGATGTATCTCGTGCCATTCGAAGTCTCTCTCGAAAACCATCTAAAGGTGGGACAGACGAATGAACTGGTGATCGGGCTTGCCAACAACATAAACTACAGGGGAGGAATCGCCACCTGGGGGTATCAGGGGCAGTGCGCTGGGATATATGGTCCGGTTCAGTTGAAGGTGGCCGGTAGTTGCCGGATCGCCGATCTGTACGTCTATGCTCAAGATCGCAATACGAAGCTTTCCTGGAATGTGGAGGTAGATGGCAACATTGATGGTAAGCAACTGACGCTTGCCTGGCAGGTTCTCGATCCGCAAACACAAGATGTACTTGGCAAGGGAATCACTCCAGTTCCGGGCAGAACCGTAAACTGGACGTCCGAGAGCTTTGGAATGAAGCCCTGGTCTGACCGCGAACCAAACCTCTACCGACTCGAACTAACGCTAAAGCAGAATGATGATGTTCTAGACGCGTTGGTCCAAAGCTATGGGATGCGTCGGTTGGCAGTGGCCGGAACCGACCTAAAACTGAACGGTCGACCCGTGCTGCTTCGGGGGTGCACCGAGCACTACTACTTCCCAAAGACTTGTCTCGCGCCGATGGAGATCGAGCCCTACAGGGAACGGCTTCGGAAGCTCAAGGAAATTGGCTTCAACTGGATCAGATTCCATTCCTGGGCGCCCAACGAACAATACATGCAGGCTGCAGATGAGCTGGGGATGATGCTGCAGGCCGAGGGCACATGGTTTGCACCCAAGGAACAGTGGGAGCAGATCCTCCGCACTTGCCGGAAGCATCCATCCGTCGTGCTCTACTGTACCGGAAATGAATACACGATGCACGAGAAGAACATCGAGTGGACCCGCAAGGTTGGGACCTGGGTGCGGAAGTATGCTCCCGATGCATTGTTCAGCCCGATGCAGTGCCTGAATGGGATCGACGGTATGTTCGGAGATGATGAAAACCTGTGTCCTTCGGATTTGATCACGGAACCTTGTTTACTCAGCCCAAAGCGGTTGGCTATGGTGAAGGAGTTTGCGGATGTCCTGGAGCCGAACACGACATCCAGCGCAAAGTCAGCCTTGAGCTATGCCGTGGCAGATACGGAATGGCGCAGCCTGGAGAAGCGATTGGCAATTTATGAGCGGCCTGTTCTCTACCACGAGCTTGGAATACTCGGCAACTATATGGACCTGGACCTTGAGCACAGGTATGATGGGACCCTAATAGGGAGTGGCCTTTACGCGGCGATCAGGAGACATCTGACGAAGTCCGGGGTGATCGAGAAAGCCCCGCTCTACTACAAGAACTCCTGCGCCTTGATGGCCGCGCTTCGCAAACACGCCCTTGAAATGGGGCGTCACTCGAAGTACTTCACTGGCTACGATATGCTTGGCGCTTGGGACCACCAGTGGCATCGCTCCGGCTATCCCTGCGGCATAATGAATGAGTTCCTTGAAATGAAGCCTGGGGAGAGCAAGGCGGATGTGCTGAAATACAATGGAGAGAGCGTAATCCTCCTGGACTATTCACAGAGAAGGAATCTCGTCATGGGACGGAAATATCAGTTTGATATCAGGTCCTCGCTTTTTGGGGAGGGACCGATGTCAAATGGCAAGCTCCGATGGTATCTGGCCGACAGCCATAAGCAGATTCACGACCGCGGCGAGATAGCTGTACAAAACGCCCGAAACGGCAAGATCGAGCTTCTTGGGAAGATAAGCTTCACAGCTCCTGACTTGGCAAAGCCGATCAAGCTTACTCTTTTTGCTCGACTCTCCGGCGGAGAATATGAGATTGAAAACGACTGGGACTTTTGGGCCTTTCCAAAGGCCGCTCCTCCAGACATTAGAGCTGCGGCGGATAAGTCCATTATCGACAGGTATGGAAGGCGCTATAAAGGTTTGGCTCCAGCCAAGGGAGCGGCAGTCGGCAAGCTGAATGTCGTCTCCACAATTAACCAGGATACCGTGAAGTTTCTTGCAAGAGGCGACAAGGTGGTACTGCTCGGGGAAGGACCGTTTCCCGCGCTTCCGACTTCATTTGACCCGTGTCCTACGGGCCGCGCGGTCGGTAACCTGGCTACGGTTATCGCCGATCATCCGGCGCTAGGCGCATTTCCGCATGAGGGCTGGTGCGACTGGCAATTCTACCCCATGCTCACGGAGGCAGGCGCGGTTGTGTTCGACGACCCGAACCTGCCGTTCAATCCAATACTGGAAGTCGTCAGTTCTTACAAGCTTGTGAGAAAACAGGCAAATCTCTTCGAGTTGAAAGTCGGGGAGGGCAAGCTCCTGGTCTGCACGATGAATTTTGACGTTGCAGACCCAGGGGC
>JACPPP010000306.1 GCA_016190935.1 Armatimonadota bacterium
CATCCGGCATCTGGAGATGCCTCATCTGCCCTTCCGGGAGGGATAGCATATCCCTCCCGAGGCAGTGGAGGAGATCGCCACCTATCGGAGTATCGAGGTCATCAACTTGGCGCTCGACAAATTCGAATAAAGACGACAAATAGAGCGCCATAGAAAGGAGAAGTGGAAATGAAAGGGTTCTCGTGTAAGGTCATGCTTTTGTGCCTGCTGCTTTGTGCGGCAGCGGTGGTCCCGGCCGGAGCGGCCGTGTCGCTGCCATTCTACGACGGCTTCAGTTACGCGAACGGGGCAAATGATCCGGACTGGCAGGAAAACCGTGGGGACTGGGTAGTTCAAAGCGGTCTGTTCACCATCCAGGACACTATGGGATGGTGGCGCTTTGCTATGGTCAACGACATCACTCCCGCCGACTTCGTTATGAAGTATGACGACGTCGGATTGTACCGCGGCGCGGCTGTGCTTCGCTGGCAGGGCACCGAGTGGCAGGGGTTTGTACTACTAATCAACGACGCGAACGGCTACATCATCTTCAAGGTGAAGGACGATGGTGGCTGGCAGCAGGTCGCGTCTGGGCCCTGGAGCCAGGGAGTAAGCACTGGAGAGACGGGCCACATTGAGATTACTGTCCAGGGGAATGTTCTCCACGCGACGGGGGAGACCGACTCTGGCGCTACCTACGATGTTACCTGGGACTCCACCGCAGATGGAGGCATCTGGACGAGCGGGAGAGTGGGCCTCGCCGTCGAGCGGGATGACAGTCTACAGAAGTTCGATAACGTCGTCATCTACGATGCCGGCGACGCCAGAGATGGGAACGTAATTGGTACTGTCACGGACCGACGCACCGGCCTGCCCATCCAGGGCGCAACAGTGTCCGTCGTGGGCACGGCCTTATCGACTGCAACCCAATCGGACGGCTCCTATGCGTTGACCAATGTACCCTTGACGGCCAAATACCTCCTTGCGCAGGCTTCGGGCTACGGCGATAAACAAATCCACGTGAACGCAGCCCCGGCCACATCGGTTATAGTGGATGTTGAAATGTCCGGCCCGGTCACTCTGCCGTTCTCTGACACTTTCAGCCGCCCTGACAGTTCGAATAATGCTCCGGACTGGCTGGAGTACCGTGGTGACTGGGAGATACTTAACGGAGAGTATACCACCCGAGACGACATCGGATGGTGGCACTTTGCGCTCGTAAACGATCTCAGTCTTACCGAATATGTGATGAAATACGACCAGACCGGCATCTACAGCGGTGGGGCCGTCTTGCGTATGCAGAATCCTCCTGCTAACTGGGGCGAGGTCATGATTTTGCAGACGTTCACAGGGAGCGTCGCGTTCATGAACATCTTGGGTCAGCAGTTCGACCCGCACCCATGGAGCGGTCCAGTTGATCCCACAGAGACAATATATGTAAGAGTAGAAGTCCAGGGGGGCATATTCACCGCATCAGCGGTATCCTCCGGCGGGTCCACCTGGGAAGGCTACTGGGATTCCAACGGCAGTGGCATTCCTGCGGCCGGCAGCGTGGGCTTCGCTACCGAGAAAGACAACGGCAGCCAGAGATGGGACAATGTCGTTATCTACGCGGTTGATGATACCAGGCTCGGGACAGTGACAGGCACTGTTACCGATTCCGGCGCCGGATCGCCGGTAGCGGGCGCTGCGGTGGAAGTCCTTGGGACGAGCATCATGGCAACGACACAGGCGGATGGCTCGTATACTCTGACTGACGTGCCGCTTACTGCCGAATACCTGCAAGTGCATGCTTTGGGCTACGTCGCTAAGCGAGCGCATATGAACGTAGCGCCCGCAATCCCGATCGTGATGGATATTCAGCTCGATCAGTTCGTCGGACTCGATTGGGGGAGAAGCGCTGCAACGAGTTCGAGCTCGAACACGAGCGCAGCGGGCGGAATCAACGACGGCAACGCCGATACCGGATGGCTTCCTGAAGAGGGCCTGAGCAACGGCGAGTGGGTGCAGTTGTCCTGGGACGGTCCTCTCACCATATCAACAATTCTTGTGGACATGTCAGGTCCCACCCAGGACTATACCCTGCAATCCTCCATGGATGGAAACGCCTGGAGCGATGTCGAGCATGTAGTCTCCACAGAGGTCGATCATACCCACTGGCTCGAGGTGGTGGAGCTTCCGTCACCGATTACACTGAAGCATCTACGGCTGGTGATCAACTCGTGGGGTTATTACAATCTTGGGACCATCTACAGTATCGAATGCTACAAGCCCAGCGGCACCGTTGCCGGCATCGTGAGAGATTCCGAAGGCGCTCCTGTTGAGGGCGCAGATGTGATCGTTGCCGAGGCTGCCCAGGGACAGCGAGGTCCAAGCCGTCTCCCGATGAAAGGGACGACGGCTGCCGACGGATCGTACTCGATTGCGGTTCCAGAGGGACCGGTGATGGTCACGGCGCTTGCTGACAGCCTGACAGTATCGAGCGCTCCGGTCTCCGTTACAGCGGGAGCGCAGACGGCTGTGCCCGACATTGTTGTCACGCGGGTGGCTGCGTCAGGCTCGCTTTTCAGCGACAATTTCGACGACCTCCAGTTCTTTGAGCCGAATCCGAGGTGGGACATGCTGAGCGGATTCTGGTACGGCTTCGACGGAAGGTATCAAGTGAACGAAGATCCTATGAGCATCGCAACAGTTGCGGGGCTTGCGCCGCGCAATTGTGTAGTCGATGTCGATACCAATGGGTTCGAGAGCGGGATCATCGCAAGATACCAGGATGCAGACAACTACCTTCTGCTGGTATACAGCGGCGGCGGAGACTTCTACTGGCACGAGCACTACAACGGCCAGTGGCCGGTTGCTGGGAGCATCCGACCGGCGGTCAATGAGAAGAACATTCACTACCGTGCCGTAGTCGTTGATAACAATGTCCAGGGGATCATCTCTGACGGATTCAACACCTATTGGACCGATGTCGTGACGCTCAGCAGTCTGTTTGGCGCCGGCAAGGCAGGGTTGTTCAAGAACAATCCTCCTGGTGGTACGCCCGTTGATGACCGGAGCTTTGACAACTTCCTCGTTCGGCTGAGCACTGCGCCGACGGCTCCGCCGGTCAGCCCAAACCAGGCCAAAGCAAACGGAGCCGGATGGACTGGCCGCGTTGCAGGCATAGTCACTGCCGTGTTTACCGACTACGGTGAGTTCGTGATAGAGGCGGAGGATCGTTCATCGGCGATAGTCGTTCAACCGATACCCGATCCGGCTCCCGCAATAGGCAACGAGGTGATCGTGACAGGCACTATGAGGACTGACGGCGCATTTGGGCTGGCGGAGATTGAACCGACCGGAAGAGTGAACGTCCTGGGGCCTCTCGGCACGGCTAACAGGAACGTCACAGGCGCTGTTGGAAATCCGGGTCTCAGTAACCTCGACTTACTCGTAAGCACGTGGGGAATGGTGATAGACGCACCGACCGTCTTCACTGACGGATCCACCAGGTTCCATATCACGGACGGTTCGGCGATCCCCTACGGTCCTACGGTGACCATTCCGGCTCAGGAGATTGTTTTCCAGAGCAACTTCGACGGCTACAATAATGGAGATAATCCAGCGGGCTGGCTGGAGTTCCTCGGAGACTGGGAGGTCCAGAACGAGCAGTACACGACCCGAGATGGCGCTGGCTGGTGGCATTTCGCTCTGGTCGATAACCTGCCGCTGAGCGATTATGTGCTGGAGTATGACCAGACGGGCATCTACAGCGGCGGCGCTGTCTTGCGTATGGAAAACCCTCCTGCCGCATGGAACAAAGTCATCATTCTGCAGACGTTCACAGGCGGCATTGGGTTCATGAACATCGCCGGTCAGCAGTACGCTTGGCACGGATGGAGCACCCCGCCTCAGCCAACAGAGACGATACACGTGAGGATCGAGGTCCAGGGAGGCGTATTCACCGCGTCAGCGGTGTCCTCCGGCGGGTCCACGTGGGAAGGCTCCTGGGATTTCACCGGTAGTGGCTACCCGGCGGCAGGCTACGTAGGCTTCGCTACCGAGAGGGATGACGGCAGCCAGACGTGGGACAACGTCCGGGTGACATATCGAGGCACTGCGGAAATCGCCGCCGCCGCGGTTCAAGTAGTAATCCCGCCATCTGTCACCGGTACACCAGCGATAAGCACTGGCGATTACGTCGAAACGGTTGGTATCGCGGGCAAGGGATTGGCGGTAAACGGCAACATTCGCGCCGTGATGATCAGGCAGGGCAGTGATCTGACCAGGCCAGCGCGATAAGACACATCGCAACGACACGGGAGCGGGTGCTGCCCGGATAGAGCGCGTACCCGAACGTCTGTGTTCACTCCTGAACCGCTGAA
>JACPPP010000312.1 GCA_016190935.1 Armatimonadota bacterium
CCCCCAACCCCTATTTTCGAAAGGAGTGGGTGCAACTTGATACACAATACAGTCGTAGCCAATGTGATCGTCTTATTCGCTGCATTTGTATTCTCTGCGGCGGCAGGATTTGCGGATGTCAAACCGAGTGGGATTTTCTGCGATGGCGCCGTGCTGCAGCAGGGTACGGCCGTTCCGGTTTGGGGGACCGCCTCCGATGCAGAGGAAGTGACAGTGAAGTTCCAGGACCAGGTCGTGAGCGCCAGGGCCGCCGGAGGAAAGTGGATGGTCAGGCTCGCGCCCTTGAAGCCCGGCGGGCCGTTTGCTATGACCATAACCGGCCAAAATACCGTTGAACTGCGGAACATACTCGTCGGCGAGGTGTGGCTTGCAAGCGGACAGTCGAACATGGAGTGGCCGCTTTCGATGACGACTAACGCGGAAAAGACGATAGCCGCCTCGAGCGACCCGATGCTTCGGCATTTCAAGGTGCCCGTGGCGTCGCTGGACGCGCCCGCGAGTGAGATGCAGGCCGGCGCAGGTCCGCTCCGAGTATGGCAGGAATCGTCCCCTGAGACGGTCGGGAACTTCTCGGCTGTGGCATATTACTTCGCGCGGGATCTCCGAAAGGCATTGAACGTGCCGGTCGGCATTATCAACTCGTCTCTCGGTGGAAGCATGGCGCAGCAGTGGACCAGCAGAGAGAATCTGATGTCCTGTCCTGAGCTGCGGTACCTGATAGAACAGCCTCCATCGTTTCAGCAGATGCCTTTTGAAGGCAAGCCGTGCGGGATATTCAATGGAATGCTAGCTCCAATCGTTCCCTATGCGATAAAGGGGGCTATATGGTATCAGGGCGAATCGGATGTCCCCGTTGCGCACCAGTATCAGACGATTTTTCCCACTATGATCCGCTGCTGGCGCGGGACCTGGAAGCAGGGAGATTTCCCGTTCCTGTTTGTCCAGCTTGCTCCGTTTACGAAGATCCAACCGGAGCCGCACGAGGACCCTTGGGCTGAACTGAGAGAGGCCCAGCGACTTACGAGCCTTAAAGTCCCAATGACGGCCATGGCTGTCATTACCGACTGCGGCGATGAGGAAGACATTCATCCGAGGGCGAAGGAACCGGCGGGCGCCCGCCTGGCCCTTGCGGCGAGGGCCATAGCCTACAGACAGAGGATAACCTACCAGGGGCCTGTGTACAGGTCGCTCAGGATTGAAGGTGACCGGGCAATTATCAGCTTCGACTGGGCAGATGCAGGTCTTGAAGCTCGGGGCGGGGAGTTGACGGGCTTCGCAGTCGCCGGAGCAGATGGGAAGTTTCTCACAGCAAAGGCCGAGATACTCGGCAGCGAGGTGGCAGTTTGGAGTCCCGATGTCCCCCATCCGACGGCGGTCCGCTACGGGTGGTCGGGGTATCCTGTGGTCAATCTGTTCAACAAAGAAGGGCTTCCGGCATCTCCCTTCCGCACTGACGATTTCCCGATGTCGACTGTGCGCAAGTAATATCTGCTGACACACTGAATTGTTTGTGCTACAATAAGCTGGCGGCGACAATGTTGCTCTCAGCGCTACTGCTAGAAAGGGCCGGGCGGCAATGGACAGGGAGTTGTCCCAGATCTACCTTTTCGAAGAAGACTATCAGGTTGCTGTTAAGCGAAGACGTGGGAAGATAATTGCGTTCGGTTGGTACGGGGGCAAGTTCAGCCACCTAAAATGGCTATTGCCACTCCTACCCACCTGTCACCACTACTGTGAACCCTTTGGTGGTTCAGCGGCAGTGCTGCTTAATCGTGAACCCTCTCCCGTCGAGACTTACAACGACATTGACGGCGATGTGGTGAATTTCTTTCGGGTGCTGCGCGACGACCCGGAGAACCTGTTGCGTGAGATTGCTCTTACCCCGTTCTCACGCGAGGAATTCTATCTCTCACTCCGTAAAGGCGGGGAATCCGTGTCGGATGTGGAGCGTGCCAGAAGATTCTTCGTTCGAGCAAGGCAAGCTCGGACTGGCCTCGCTCAGACAGCAACACTCGGCAGGTGGGCTAACTGTAAGAATACCAGTCGTGGTGGTATGTCTGGCGTTGTCTCGCGATGGTTGGGAAGCGTCCGGGATCTACCGCAGATTGCAGAAAGATTGCTTCGCGTGCAGATAGAGAATCGACCGGCTTTGGACCTAATCGCGCTTTACGACAGTCCTAGCACACTTTTCTACTGTGATCCACCGTACCTACATATGACGCGCGGCGATAGCAAGGCATACGAATTCGAAATGGACGATGAAGAGCATCGCCAGCTTGCTGCCACCTTGTGCAACGTCAAGGGCAAAGCTGCCGTGTCAGGATATCGCTGCGAACTGCTTGATGAGCTTTATAAGGGCTGGAGACGGTATGACGATGATCCCAAACACTGCCACTCAATAAAGCGAATCAGGCAAGAATCTGTCTGGATGAACTACTAATTGTAATGTTGGATTATATCCTGTCGCGCGAGTTACTTGAGACAGCATTCGCCTTCGCCGAGCAAGCGATGCTATCGAAATCACCGCCACACATTGATCCTGAGGTCAAAGAAGCCTGTGATAGGACCTTTCAATCGAGTACGCAGGCGTACCGTGAGGTGCTGCTGGGGTGTACTATTGCACGGTTGCAGGATGAGACCATAGACGTACGCCTGCCATATGTAGACCAAGGCCCTGCCGCTTTTGGCGGCCGCAGCCTCGACGAACGAGTAGTCAACCCTTTCCTCCAAAGTAAGAGGATTCCTTGCTCGAGAGGCCCGTACCTCAGCGTGTTCCGGCGCTCAGTGCGGTTCAATCCCGCTACTCGCGCTGGTTTACGCGACAAAGAGGGTTACGACGCATTATTAGCAGCACTTGCCTACCTCGAAGTGAGCAACAGTAATTCTGTGAACCAGTTCCTTTTATACCAACTGTATAAGTTTGTCGAACTGCGAGAGGCGACAAACATACCGTTGTCCAAGCTTTTCAGGATCAGTCTGGAACAGTACCGTGTACTTCTAACGGGGCTTCTTGCCACAGCAAGCGGTGGTCTCTTCCCGGTCTTGTTGGCTCTTGCTACTTTTCGGGCAATCAAAGAGTTCTTCCAATTGGATTGGGAGGTCTCCTGCCAAGGCATCAACGTATCAGATGCCGCATCCGGTGCGAGTGGGGACATCACCATTGTTAGTGGCGGTCAAATTGTTCTTGCTGTCGAGGTTACGGAACGGACGGTGGATAAGTCGCGCGTCGTGTCCACTTTCAACACCAAGGTCGCCCCGTACCTTATTGGCGACTATCTATTCTTCCTCGCGGATTCCGACAGCACAGTCGATGCAAAGCTGCAAGCGCAGCAATATTTCGCTCAAGGACACGAAGTAAACTTCGTAGACATTAAGAACTGGATTCTTATGTTGCTGGCCACGATGGGAACGCACGGCCGAGACCTTTTCAACAAAGAACTTATGGTTCTCCTGGAGGCATCAGACGTCCCACAGGCGCTCCGTGTAGCTTGGAACCATCAGGTTAGCGCGTTGACTTCACGCACTTTACTTGAGCCGGATTTCGAATAGGATGCTCATCAAGATGGTGTTGACCGTCTAACGTACGATACCTGAACCGGGGAAGCGGGGAATGATCTGAGACGCGGAATTCCAGATTCCCCAGTTGGGGCCGGACGGATGTCCCGGGGACGTGCGCCGGGAAGGAATCTCCCCGGCGATCAAGTGCATGGTTGCACAGTTGGTCCGGCTCCTACGGAGCCGCCGTCGGCAGACAAGCAGTCCGACGGAACAACCTTAATCAAAGGCGCTCTTAGCGGACCGATCTCATGCTACTCAAAAGCTGTTTGGCGTCTGTGAAGCCGATTATGCGGGCGCTTTCGACCTCTTTGCTGCTGCTGTCCAGAAATACAATCGTCGGCAGGCCGCGGACTGCGTATTTTTCCTGCCTGGCTCTGACATCTGTGGAAGATATCTGTGTCTGGTCGGCTCGCAGCCTGACGAACCGCTCCCCCTCAGCCTTTACCATTGGATCGGGGAAGGTCTTGTGTTCAAGTTCCTTGCATGCGGCGCACCATTCCGCACTGAAGTCGATCATCACAGGCAAGCCATCCGCGGCCGCGCGCGCTACGGCGGCCTCGCTATATGGCTCGAAGACCATTGGGCTGCGCGGCTGCGCCTGAGCAACGATCAGCGATGTCCCCAAAGCTATGATGCCGAGACCCACAAATTGCCTTATAATCCTTGCGGTCCGTCCTTTGCCGAGCGCGCTGTCGATCCACCCGATGTATACCCCCGAGAAAACTATGAACGCAGGAAGGGCAGCGTCCGCGATTCTCCTCGATATATGCGCTCCAATTAGAGGCGTCACGTGGTAGATTGCCGCCCCGAGAAGCAGCAGCCCGAAGATTTTCCTCACAGAGAGCATCCACATCCCGGCGCTTGGAAGCCGGTTGATCGATCCTGAGAATGCTGCGAGGAAGAAGAACGGCACTCCGAGTCCAAGGGCCGTAGTGAAAAATGCGAAGAATCCGAATACAGGGTTTCCGACTTTGGCCACATACAGGAGCAATCCGAGCGTAAACGGCCCTACGCAGGGCGCCGCTACTATGCCAAAAAGCAGTCCCATCAGAAGAGCCCCGACCGGTCCCTTTCTGTCTTGAGACCTGGCCGCAATCGACGCCGGAACGCGAAGCTCATACAGCCCGAACATACTCAGCGCAAGGACAACGAGGACGAACGCTATCGCAAGCGGCACCAATGGGTTCTGCAGCACTGAGCCGAACATGCTCCCCGTACGCGCCGCAACGAGCCCGAGCATGGAGTAGGTGAGAGCAAGGCCAAGTACATAAAGCCCCGCGAGAAGCATGAGCCGGCTCGTTTTTTGTTCGGTCTGCATACCGAAATACCCCACGGTGACCGGGATCATCGGATACACACACGGCGTAAAGCTGAGGAGCAGGCCCATTCCGAAGAGTATCAGGAAACCCAGGAGCGCGCCCTTTCTGAACACGGATGCTAAGTCCCGCGAGCCCGTTGGCGCTCCGGGATCGCTCGTTGCATCCGCAGCCGCAGCCTTGCCGAAGATTTCGCTGTTAATCTCGGACACAGTTTCTCCGCCCTTTGCGACTGCGGCCGGGATGGAAACTGTAACGCGCTCGGGCGGGAGGCACTCGTTGTCGGTGCACGCTTGGTAAGCGAACACTGCTGATATATTTCGCTCCCCTGGCGCAGCGTTCTCCCCCACCCTGCCATCAACAATCACTGTAATCTTGCCTTCATAAACGGGGATTGGCTCGCCCGGTGCAAATGCGAAAGCCTTTACAACCTCTTTTGGAAACTGGGGTGAGTCGAATGTTATGTCCGTGGGCGTGGTGATCTCCAGCTTGGCAGGCCATAGAGCTTCCGGCACGGCAGCGCCGATGTGATACCCTTCCTTGATATTCAGTAGGACCGCAAGTTTGAATGTGGAGCCAGGCTGCAGGACATCCACAGACAGATAACCCTGAGCATTGACAATCCCATCATTCTGCTCCTGTGCCTGGACAATTCCAACCGCACAGAAGAGAGTAAGTATAAGCGTCGCAATAATTCTGAGAGGCATATCCATTATCCCCGCACGGTGTACTTAAGAGTGCATCCTAAAACTCGAATATTGGGTGCAGTCGCAACATGCTGTTACCATTATATCAGAGTACTTCCGTGGGGCCAAACACTGACGAGTCCCGGCTTTACGTTCTCTTTGCAGAATGGTAGACTCTTAATGGCCCGCCCGCAGTTCCTGTAGGCGGGATGAATTATGGAGGATGTTTTTGGCACAAACACCCGTAACGCTGCATACTCGGTCGGGTGCGGTCGGGCTGCGTTTGCTCATCGCGGCAGGGCTGGCTGCGGCTGTGGCTTTCTGCTGCACAGGCACCCTTAAGAGCGTTGACAGCCGGCACATCGAGGTCGTCGAGGTCGCTCCGGCAGCCGGTGTCGAAGTCCGACCTGCTCTTACCGCCGCGGGAGTAGGAGGAACTGAGCGATTCTCCCGGATGCTCGACCGACTCAAGCCATTTGCCGCGATCAACGGGACGTACTACGACGAGCATAACAAACCACTTGGGGATATCCTGATCGACGGCAAGCTGGTGAACCGCGGCCGGCTCAGAAATGCCATCGCCATCACCGAGGCCGGCAGAGTCCGGTTCATCCGGCGCAGCAAGGGCGGGTTCAACTGGTCCGGCTACCATAGCGGCCTCGCTGCTGGTCCGATGCTGGTCCACAGCGGCAAGATAGCGCTGGACCCCGTTGCAGACGGTTTTACACGAAGGAGTTTGAGCATCAGGGCGTGGCGGTCCGGCGTTGGGGTTACCAAAAACGATAAGCTGCTGATGGTGACGGCAAAGGAATCGCTTACCCTTGCCGAATTCGCAGAGATCATGCGCAAGCTTGGAGCTGTGGAGGCAATGAACCTGGACGGCGGTGGGGCGTGTGCGCTTTACCATCGAGGCAAGACTCTTGCGCACCCTACTTTACCGATGACTAATCTTCTCATGGTCTATGAGAAATGAAAATGCAAAATTGGCATGTGCGGCCGTCAGGAGGATTCTGGTCAGATGGGTGGCGGTCTCCGTATCGCCACCCAACTTGAGCTGTACTGTGAGAGCTTTGTCTGTCATCGGTAAACAAAGCGAGGTCAAGCCCTCGCACTCCAAATTAGGCAAGCACAAATAGGTGAGTTTGCATTCTACCATAATCATGACGCACACCCGGAAATGCCCGCTGAGCATTTGCCATTGACAACATCGGATACATAGTGCTACATTGCTCTTAGCTGCGCCTGCACGTCATCCAGAGTGGGCGTGTGAACATGTATTGTGCGCATGGAGGATGCCGTATGAACCAGTATAGGATCGAGGTAATAATAGACCACGGGCACGGGTTCTATGAGGACGGCAATTATGATAGAGCTATCGACCTCTACGTCCGTGCGCTGGAAATGGACGTCAGGAACTCTGAGGCGTTGGAAGGCCTGGGGCAGTCATACGCGGCGCTGAGCAACTGGGAGGGCGCAGCGCGGGCCTTCGAGCAGTTCGTTGAAGTCGAACCGGCCTGTCCGTTTTCGCACTATCTCTTTGGACACGCGCTCGGCGCTCTCGGCAGGCATGATAAGGCGCTCTCGGAACTCCGCCGTGCCCTGAGTTTGGGCTACAGGTCCGGCGAAATCCATTCGGCAATCGGTTATTCCCTCCATATGATCGGGGATATCGAGAGAGCTTTGCAGTCGTATGTCCGAGCTCTGGAACTGGACCCTGATGATACGACTACACTGTTCAACTATGGAAAGGCGCTTGTCGCGCGGGGAGACTATCCGGCGGCGCGGCGTGTCCTGAAGCAGGCAGTGGATGTAGACCCTGACGACGGCCAGGCATGGATCGCGCTCGGGGAAGTGTACGAGGATCTGGCCGAGTGGGATCTAGCGCTTTTAGCATACGAACGCGCTATTGATTTGGACCCCGCGAGCACAGACGCAAGGTGTCTTGCGGCACATGCGCATCTTATGCTCGACCAGCTCGACGAGGCGGAAAATGAGTACAGGCGTGTGGTTCTTCAAGATAACGGCGATAGCGATGCGTGGGCCGGGCTGGGCGAGGTCCTGGTAGCTCGGGAGCGGCACCATGAGGCGCTTGAGGCTTTCCGTTACGCACTCGATATCAATCCAGTCGATCCTGATGCATTGTCGGGGTTTGTCATCTGCTGTGGCAGCGCCGGGGCGTTTGACGATGCTAGATGCGCGCTTGACGCCGCGATGGACAAGGATCCCAACTGTCCCAATCTATGGCATTTGCTTGCAACCATAGAGGCTGCGGCCGGCATACCAGAGCGCGCATTGAAAGCATACGAACGCGCGGCGCACCTCAGTCCCGGCGATGCTGCAGCGCACGCCGGAATAGGCTGGGCTCTCGTCGAACTCGGCCGCGATATCGCTCGCGCCGAAATCCATCTGCTGGAATCGGTGCGCCTGGCTCCCGATTGGTACTACCCCTGCCTGCTGTTGGGAGAACTATTCCTGCACGAAAATGACCTCCATACCGCAACCGAGTGGTTTGTTCGAGCTCGTGATCTGGCACCGGACGAACCGGATGTCTGCCACATTCTCGCGGACCCTGAGATCAGGGAATTGATAGAGAACTGCGTCCGACCTCGGCCCTGCGGCAAGAAAGAACGGACAAAGTAGGTCATCTTCAATCCAGTCCGAACTATGCATCAGCAGGCTTCGGTTTTTCTGTATTGTAGTGAGGTAGAGAGTACCTTCGTAGAGATATACTACCGCACTGATAAAAATGTGCAGACCCGTCAATACAGAAAAGCAGTCCGAAGCAACTGCTGAAACCCCTTCGGCGAACCGCTGGAGTTTTCTTTCGCAACAGCGCTGGGTAACACTAGCACGGCTCATTCACGAGGTGGCAAAGGAGCGGACTTCGATGAACGTTGATTTTGAGCAAGCGGCTGAAGAGTTCATTCAGAAGATAATGAAGGAACATTATCTAAATGGCTCCGGATTGAAGGATACACTCGAAATCCTGCCAATATACGAGGTATACGGCTGGATATTTGAAAGGCCGACTGTGACGAAGGCGCTCAAGAGGCAGGACGAGGAAGGGAGGTATGTCGCGACATTCGCCGCGGATGGCTACCTGGATGCAAGCGTAAAGGAACTTACAGAGAAGGTTACGAACGCGACGACCCAGGCGACGGTTGAATGGCAGGGCGAGGAAATCCCTTACCGCCGCGCTTCGGTAGTAATCGCCAATGAGCCGGATGCTGGAAAGAGGCGCGATCTTGAGTCGAGAGTGCAGGCCAGGACAGAGGAAATGAATCCGGACCGGCTGGAGCGCATGCAGAAGCTCCACGGGCAGGCGAAGGATTTGGGCTTCGGCAGCTATTTGCAGATGTATGACCAGTTAAAGGAATTGCATCTTGACTGGCTCCTCGGGCGGATGCGCGAACTGCTCGACAGAACGGAGGATATCTTTGATGCCGAGCTTGACCACCACCTGGATGCCATTGGAATGCAGAAGGAGGATGCGACACCTGCGGATACTGCTTATCTTTTCCGTGCTCCGCAGTTCGATTCGCTGTTCCCCGCAGAGAAGCTGGTGGAATCGCTCAAGAAGACGCTTTCAGGAATGGGCATAGACCTGGATTCGCAGAAGAACGTGCGCCTGGATACGGATTCCCGGCCTCTTAAGTCGCCCAGGGCGTTCTGCGCGCCTGTGGTAGTTCCAGACGAAATATACCTGGTTATAGCGCCAAGAGGAGGTCAGGATGACTACAAGGCCATCCTGCACGAAGCGGGCCATGCGGAACACTTCGGCCACGTGCTGCCGGACCTGCCGTTTGCGTTCAAACGATTGGGCGATGACGCAGTAAGCGAGTCCTTCGCCTTCCTGATGGACAATCTGCTGAAGAATCACCGCTGGTTTGCTGAGGTAATGGATACGCATGGGATCGACGACTATCTGAGGCTTACGAGGTTCCACAAGCTCTGGATGACGAGGCGTTACGCAGCGAAGCTGAACTACGAGAAGCTGCTCCACACGGCCTCAGATATTGGCGCTGCTCGGAACGATTACGCTCAGATTCTGCGCCGGATCCTCAAGATAAACATCAGCGACGTTAACTTCCTTTCGGACGTAGACGACGGGTTGTACGCGGCGGGTTACATCAGGGCATGGATATTCGAGGTAATGCTTCGCAAACATCTTGAAGATTACTTCGGCGCTTTGTGGTTCCTCAATCGTGGCGCTGGAGAGCTTCTGGTCGAGATGTGGAAAGACGGGCAGAAGTATCCCGTGGACGTCCTGGCGCACAGGCTCCACTACGAACGGCTCGACGCGGAGCCGCTAATTCAGGAACTGGCCAGGTAGCGGAAGGCCGGAGTTGGAATACGAAGACACGAAAAAGCTGTCAGCAGTCAGCGATCAGCCGTCAGCTTCTCGGCCCCTGCGGGGCCGCCGTCGGCAGACAAGCAGTCCGACGGAACAAAGGATTGATAGGGGTAGGGAAGGCCGGTTGCCCGGTCTCCCCTCCCTCCGAACCGTGCGTGCGGTTCTCCCGCACACGGCTC
>JACPPP010000310.1 GCA_016190935.1 Armatimonadota bacterium
CCACGAAATGACCGCACCTCGTATTCATCAAGACCAGCATAGCTCTTTTCGGCCTCGAACTCCGTCTCGATAGGCCATCTCGACGCAGCCACCCTCGCCAGTGTCATGCGAGAAGTATCCTCATGTGCGTTGGAATAGTAGGCGCTAAGCGCCTAAGCGCCTAAATACGTTGGAATTGAAGATAGCAAGCAGACAGTACGGGGAGACCAGCGGTAGAACAGGTGTCAAGCGAGATGCGCCAGCGTCAAAGACACATGGATCCTGGATCTTGGCCTTCAGAGCCACGTGGTTTCCGAGAAGTGTATAGGTGACTCCAGGTGTGAGATAAAGGTGAGCATTGCGTATAACGGGCATGTTAGGAGCTGAACGCCCGCTGTTCTCAAAGAGCCAAGATACATTGGAGCGTGACCAGAGGATGTACAGCGGTTCATTGTCAGTCCAGCGGTTTCCCTCTGGGTCACCTTTACGAAATGGCAGCCACTGTCCGCGCCCGCTGAGTCCGTTGTAGACTATGGCAATGCGCGGCGCATCCGCGGGGTCGGTGTAATTCTCGCTGGAGCGCGGTCCGATTGCATCCTTGGCGGCCTTTCGGCGGCTTGGGGTCTCCGTCTTTACCCAAGCCTGTAGATCCTGGCAGAGGGTACAGAAGTCGGCGTCAGTAATGTCTTGGGCCGCGCGGATGGCCTGGCGGTCCTGGACGGATTCAGAGACTACTTGAGACCAAAAGCCGTTCAGGGCCGGTTCGTTCTTCCATCGTGCGAACAGCTCGGCCTTGCGTCTGGTCCAGGCATAGGCGAAATCTTCCTGGGTCGCGATTAGCTCAGGCGGAACTATGCGGTAAAGATCGGATTTGCTAAATCCGAGTACCCGGCGGGCGTCGAAGCGAGCTTTGAGCGGCTCGACGCAAGCCTCCCAAGCGGCCCCGCACGCGCAGGGCTGTTCCGGGTCGCCACCGTTGGCCATAAGAAGGCCGCGGAAGACGGGCCCGACTTCCGGGTGAGCCAACCAAGCACGGGACCAGTTCGCGCCTTTCCGCTCGATTTCTTGTGCCCTATGTGTGCCAGCGAGGTAACCGAGAAAGCGACCATTGTTTGCGGTGCGCATACCTTGTCCACCTTCAGCAATCAGGCCGACAATTGTGATATTTCCTGGCTTTAGGTTCGATTGGTAGGCGCGTATCGCGTCGGTGTTATCTGCAAACTTCTGAGATGTCTCGATACGGTCCCACCATTCCGCTTCAAGCTGCTTAATCTGCTCATTGAAGCGACTATAAAGCTTTAAGACAGACGGGCGCGGTTCAAAAAATGCGTTTTTGACAGCCCCTCGATAAAGGTCGAGAGGGGCTTTGTGAAGCCGGAGGCAACCATGCGTACCATGTTGAACTCGAAATTCTGGCGACACCTCGTCCATCTGCACCGACGCAGCGTCAAGTAGTGGAAGATCACTCTCTGGGCTGCCTTCTGGGGTGCTATAACGAGCTTGAATGAAGAAGAGACGCTCGTCGTCCTGCGCCGGTTCTTTCTTCGCTACAAATATAGCCGCGTCAACAGTAGCGTTGAACGGATCACACTGGCCAAGGTAGAGAAGCCGCTGGCGTTGCAGCCATTGGCGCATCTGTGACTTGCTCGAAAGCGTAAAGAACGTGTCAGAGACGATGAAGCCGAACATTCCGCCGGGACGGAGCAGGCGGAAGCCGAGGTCGGTGAAATGGACGTATAAGTCTTCGAGGTAGCCAGCGCGACGTGAAAGGACATTCCGCCACATCTGCTCGCTGCTCGTGTGAGTTGAGATATATGGTGGATTCCCAAGCACTGCGTCAAAGCCGCAACGCGAGTGCGGCTTTGACGACCCATCAGCCTCATAGAAAACTGCGGGAAACTCGATCCGCCAGTGAAACGGGCTTAGGCAGCTCAGTCTGTCGGCCAAGACTTGGTTGATTGCAGTCCTGGTTTTCTCGCCCCGCGCCCTCTGGTCAGGCAGAAGGCCAGCCGGATCGAGCATTGTCAGGACTAGCAACCGGTAATCGAAGGCATTCAGGCGTTCGCCGTTTATTCTGATATCATCCAGCGCTGCAGTCCAAATATTTAAGATATCGCGAAACTTGCCGAGCTTGGATTGGACAAGTTTCCATCGTTCTTCCTTGCCCTTAACAATCTCCATCTCGGTGCTGGCCTCCTGCGCTATGTCCACATTGGCTTGAATGACTTCGCGGAGCGTTTCAACAAGGGCATCCCCAACATCTACGGTCGTCTGGCGTTCATCATCATTGGCTGGATTGGGCACCCGGTGCGCTTCTTGCGGAGCGGCACTAATGAGGGAATTCCCGACACGAAGATGATGGTCAAGGAAGTTGAGCGGTTCGTCCACAGCGATACACGTAAGCCACAGCGACAGTTTGGCGAGTTCGACAGCAAGCGGATTGATGTCCACGCCGTAAATGGAAGATTCAACGATGCGCCTGCGCCAGTAAGCGAGTTCAGCTTGCTCGTGAGAAACACCGGGCGGAACGGGAACGCGGCCAGCTAACAAAATGTCCTCCCTGGACTTACGCGACTTTCCACTGGCGACTATCTTCTCAGTCTTAAGTTTCGTGGTCGGATGGTAGACGATTTGCTCAGCAAGCCATTCCGTAGCCCGCACCAAGAAATGTTCACTTCCCATAGCCGGGTCCACAATCGACAGGCCGAGTACGGCAAGGGCGAAGGAGTCATCTTGTTTTCTTTCGATTGACTTCGCGTTTAGGGCTGCTTGCACGGGGGTGGAAAAGTCAATCTCGTCGATTAGAGGCTGGAGGGTTTCTTTTACGAGAAACCGTACCACCCAGTCGGGCGTGTAGAAGACGCCGTGTTGGTGATTCTCTCCATTTTCGTCAACGAGTTCAAGTCTGCCTGTATCCCGCAACATCAGGCGTCCCCCCAAAAGACCCTCATAGATATCGCCAAGCTGACGGACCTCCAGCGTGCCGAAGTCAACGGTCTCCTTGGTCGCTATTACCTGTTGTTGCTGCCGAGGTCGGGCTGGAGGCTGAACGAAGATAAGCTGACGCAGAATGTTTGCGAGGGTTTTGTCTCCGACGCGCCATTGCTCGATCATCTCATGCTTGCTTGGGTCAAAGAGGCCCCCGTTATATCGTGTGACGTGTAGAATCTCGTTCTGTCTTTGGTTCGTACCATTGATGAGGTGGAAGAGTCGCAACAAGCTTTCGTATAGGGTGTCAAATGCGTCATCGTCGAATGAGGTCCTATCAGCGAGATTAGGCACAAGGCGTGAAATAGAGAACTCCTCTCGATAGCGCTTGTTGGACTGCGCTCCGTACGGTTTTGCCGGGAGAAGCCCTCGACTTTCAGCGTACAGAATGAAAAGCAGCCTGTAGAGAAAAATCAGCGTTGTGTGGTAAACAGCATCAAGGTTGGCCTCAGTGAGTCCGTTGTCCGGGTTATGAAAGAACCCTTCGGCCAGTTCCTCGATCACGATAAAGACCCGTTTGCGGAGATTGTGTTCGAGCGCCGTCTGTTGGACCAGGCTTTCGTCGCGGCAGTCGTCCAGAAAGCAGCGCTGTGGCTGGATTTCCGCGAAAGCCCTGGGGCTAAAGAGAGCGATAAACAAACGGAATTCGTTGAGCGGGCAGAAGTCTTGCCCGTCTGCCAGGTGGAACGCGAAGTATGCATTAGGAGCAGCTTGCTCACAGTAGAGCCGCCATTCGTTGCCATTAGTTAGGATGGCCCAGTTAAAGAATCGCCCAGTGTCGTCCTTTGCCCACCGGAGGTAGTCTTGTATCTGCTCGCTCGGAAACCAGCCGGGTGTGTCGGTACGCGAGATGTCATCGAGAGGATGCTGGCATTTCTTCGCTTCAAGTACTGTAGCCGAGGCGCGAAATATGTCAACTGCATCGTGGCCGGCCGCGCGTTGCTCGGTGGCTTCATCAAGAAACAAGCAGTAATCCGGGCGTTTGCGAGTTCGCCCGTAGGGAAGGGATTCTTCTGGAATGAAGAACCAGCCGAGTTCCCGCAAGACCGGATCAAGAAACTTTGAGCGGGTGTAGGCTTCCGCGCGGCGTCGAAGTCCTGAGAAGTTCTCGACCCAGATTGCGCGGACTGAGTTGTAGAGCTCTGTACATTCATCCGCCGATGGCAAATGCTCTGAGGGTATCAAGTGCTGGCGCAAATAGTTCGGGCTGAATATGCCGCTGCATCGCCACCAGCCTTCGTCCGGGTGCGCAATGTCGCTAAGACCGAGCTGAGCGGGCGTTGTCTTTGATCTGGTCCGTTTGTATACAGCCTTCTTTTTTCGTTCCTGGCGTTCGTCTTGTCATGCGCTGTGATCTGAGGGCGTAGTGCGTCGGATGAGTTGACTATATCATACATTGCTCGTGGCGAGAATATCAAGTTTCAGTGGGTGAGATGATCGCAAGTCCCGGACCATCGGGCGTACATCAGCTTCGGCTGTTAGTCAGCCGAAGCATTGGAAGTCTGGTGGCTGATAGCTGATCGCTTTTCCCGCCCGGTCAAGATTTGGGGGCCTGAACAGGCAGGTTTCCGCAGTCTACGAAGAACTCTCCGCCGTCGACGCCTATCACGTTTCCTGTCATCCACTGCGAGCGCTCGCTTGCGAGAAGCAGGACTGCATTGGCGACGTCCTGGGGCAGCGTCAAACGTGGATCGTGCCCGGCAGGCAGATGCAGATTATCGGAACGCTCTCGACGGACTCGAACGGAGAGAGGCAGATCGTCAACCCTCTCATCATTATGCACCACACCGAATCGCCTCCGATGCCCGTGGGGATGCGTAACAAAGACGTTGGAGGAGGCGAATTCGGCAATCCCCCCGTCGGCCAAATTGGCGTTACCGGAGGAGTCGGTCTGAACACGATTGGTCTGCTTGTCCGGACGTTCGGGCGTGTGCAGAGTGTCGGTGGAGAGTTCATGACGATCACGGATGGGTCAGGTCCGGTGCGTGTGAGCACTGCGTATCTTCCGCCATCGAGCATTCCCTCCGTTGGGCAGTATGTTGCAGTCACGGGCATCTGCGGCCTGGTGACCGAGGGCAGCAGCCGTCCACGCTACATTATCCCGCGTGACGGATCGGACGTGTCAGCTATGAATTCTGTTGGATCCGGCTTTCAATCGGCGATCCAAAACCCGTTTGCGAGCCTGCACGGGCGTTTGTGCGGACGGTTCACCCTATCGAGACAACTCCGGGCCCCACCATTCGTTGGTGAAGTACCTGCGAAGCTGATCCTCTGTTGCGCGGGTTGAATCGACGCCGCTTGCCTGCCTGGCTACGTCGCATACCAGCACCAGGTGCGGCTCACGGGGACTGTACTGGCCGGGAAGATTAACAAGAGCCCGAACTGTGACAGTCGCTGTATCGGCGCTCGCGGCAAATGCCGCAGCCGCAACCGCAGCGGAGTTTCTCAGAACCTCGATGCGCGTGAGATTCTTCGGAGGATCGGAGATTCTGAATGTAACCAGAAGCGTGTCACGTCTCGGATCGATCTTGACATCCTCCACTACGAGCCTGCGGCCGGAGATGGCGGGGTTTGTAGCGAGGTTGGAAAGAATCTGCTGCTCCACAGGAGGCCGGACAAGTACCTCTGCAATGGTTCCGGATACCGCCTCGCTGTTGGGGCCGGATTTCAAATCCGGCCCCAGCAGTGGTGAGACCCCCGTCAGCGGTGAGACCTGCGTTCGGCTATGTGTCTCCCGCGACTCACTGGAGATAACCTGCTGCCCGGCAGTCGTCCCTCCCCGGATATGGAAAATCCAAGCGACCAGTCCGATCACAAGCAGAAGCAAGACCGCCGCGCCGGAGATCAACACGACATACCGAATAATCGTGTCAAGCCTGCTTCCGCGGAAGAGGAACTGCGGCCACCTTCCCGTGGTCACCGCTTCGCGCTCCTTCCTTTTCGACCTGACTAACTGCGACCGGGCGCGGCTCAGCCTTGCCTCGTCAACCGCAAATCCGGGCCTCAGATCGACAGCCATCTGGTACCACCTGGCAGCTTCCTCTATGTTACCCTGGTCATCGTAGATGTCTCCAAGTAGGGCATGCACCTCGGGGTCGTCCGGCTCAGTCTGGAGGGCTTCAGTGCACTTGTCCACCGCGGCATCATATTCTCTTCTGACTCTGTGGAGATTTGCCTCGGTGAGCAACTGATGCACCCGGAGCGATACATCGTCCGCCGCCCCGACTGATACAGCCCGCCCGCATCTCGGACAGAAAGAAGCATCTTCTTCTATTGTGACCTTACAGACCTCGCAAGTCTTCATACACCTGTGTGTCCGAATCCGCCGTCGCCTCTTGTGGTCTCCGGCAGCGATTCCACTTCAACAAGCCCGGCGCGCACTACGGGCGCTATTACCATCTGTGCGATCCGGTCGCCCCGCTCGATGACCACAGGCTCGTTTCCGTGGTTGATCACAATCACCCGCACCTCTCCGCGATAGTCCGAGTCTATCGTGCCGGGAGAGTTGACCAGGGCAAGCCCGTATTTGAGCGCAAGCCCGCTCCTCGGACGCACCTGTGCCTCATATCCCTCCGGCACCGCGATCTTTATCCCAGTTGGGATGAGCGCCCGTTCTCCTGGCAGAAGAGCTACATCCCGCTCCACCGCCGCGAGAAGGTCGATGCCGGCGGAACCTGACGTAGCATAGCCGGGCAGCGGCAGATCGCGCGCCTCTGGCAGCCTCTGTATCAGAACCTCGATGGAAGAAGGCCCCGGCTCCCGGCCCGGCGTCCGCGAGGTATCTTCTATCAGTTGGGTGTTGGGTGTTGGGTGTTGGGTGTTGGTAAGGGTCTTGGGTTATGGGTTATGGGTTATGGG
>JACPPP010000315.1 GCA_016190935.1 Armatimonadota bacterium
CACCACCTCTGATGGGGCCGGATTCGATTGAGATTGACTAAATAACAGTGTAAGTATGTTGAGGCATGTTGAAACACGAAATACACGAAGAAGCTCGAAAGACACGAAAGTCTGGCAAGGTGGAGACTTGGAGAATCAAGCCGCTATCTTACTTATGCCACCTTTCGTGAACTTCGTGCTTCTTCGCGGCCTTCGTGTTTCAGCATGATACACTCATTGCGATACACCCGATTAATTTATCAATCTCCATAAATCCGGCCCCAACAGGGATGGGCAGTGCCGCGCAGGGCGCATGTTTTGAGTCACCTCTACAGGGGAAGACTCAATTGACAAAGCAAACATTCAGTTGCCGCGGTGTCAGGCCGCAGTTGGCTTCAGGTGGTGGAGGCACGCCGGCACGGATGAAGAGTGGAGGTAAGGCCAGGTGGCTTTCCAGGATGAAGCACTGGCGCAGCGGGTAAGGCACGCCATTACTCAGGATAAACGGATAGGAGGGCAGCCGATCATGGTTCGAGCAGCCAATGGTGAGGTATCGCTTAAGGGGCGCGTTGACACGTCCGAGCAGCGGGAACTTGCGAAGCTCGTTGCACAAGGAATCCCGGGCGTCAGGCACGTAGCAATAGACGAATTGACAGTTATTAGGGAGGATGACAAGGTATAATGGATTACGGTCATTTCTCCGAAGACGGGCGCGAATATGTCGTCACGAGACCCGATACGCCCAGGCCCTGGATAAACTATCTATCCAACGGCCGCTACTGCGCTCTCTGCTCCCAGACGGGAGGGGGACACTCATTCTATGAGACGTCGGGCTACAACAGGATAACCAGGGAATATCCACCAACTGTGCTTCACAGGGACAGGCCCGGACGCTATGTTTACATCCGGGATCAGGAGACAGGCGATTACTGGAGCGCCAACTGGCAGCCGGTATGTAAGCCCGGTGATCGCTTTGAAGCCAGACATGGGATCGGCTACACTACGGTAGAGTACAGCTATAGCAACATCGAAAGCAAGATCACTTACTTTGTTCCGCCCAGGGACGACGTCGAAGTCTGGATGGTTGAGATCAAGAACACCGGAGATAAGCCACGCAGACTCCAGGCGTTCCCGTTCGTTGAGTGGGATCTTGCCAACTACGCATATAACCTTTCCGAGGCGGCGTTTTCCAAGCTGTTCAACGAATCGAGCTTCGAAGACGGGATCATATTCGCAAGCACCAGGTTCTGGAACATCACTTCCCCAGGCGCGGGCAATCCTAACGTTAGGTGGGACAAGTTCGCGTTCATGGCGAGCAGCCTTCCGGCGGATGGGTTCGACTGCTTCGTGGAGTCGTTCATTGGAATGTATAACGACTACGCCAATCCCCAGGCCGTTACCGACGGCAAGTGCAGAGGCGGTCAGGGCAACGGCCAGGAGGTCGTCGCGGCTTTCCAGCACGACTTTAAACTGGAACCCGGACAGGAGCTGAAGTTCGTAGTGCTCGTCGGCGTCGCGTACCGAAAAGACGATGCGTGGACGCTGAAAAGGCGCTACGACACATGGGCTGAGGCTGAGCGCGCGCTCGTTGAGGTTACCAGATACTGGGACAACTATCTCTCCAGAACGAACTGCCAGACTCCCGACGCCGACTTCGATCTGTCGTTCAACATCTGGAACAAATATCAGGCCTGGGTAACTTCCAGGTGGTCCCGGATGGATTCGTATTATGTCGGAGGGGGATCGATAATCGGCTTCCGAGATAGCTGGCAGGACATGCTTGCGATCCTCCCGAATGATCTGGAGTGGGCGCGGCAGCGGGTCATCTATATGCTGGAGCATCAATTCCCAGACGGCAGCACTCTGCACAACTGGGACCCGCTAACCAATATAGGTGTTAAGACCGGCCACTCGGATGACCCGATGTGGCTTGTGCTGGGCGTGGTCGAGTACTTGAAGGAGTCAGGAGACCTGGTTTTCCTAGACGAGGCCGTAAGATACTACGACACGGGGGCGGAGACCGTTAGACAACATGTGCTGAGAGCGCTGGACTATACCCTGGCGCATATGAGCGAACGCGGCATTCCGCTGATTATGGCTGCGGACTGGAACGACGGTCTCGACTACGTAGGAAGGCAGGGCCGCGGCGAGAGCACCATGGTTGCCGCCCACCTCGCCTGGATGCTGAGAGAGGTTGCCCAACTCCTCTGGTTTACCGGGAGCGATACGCTCGCCCAGAAGTATATCGAGGAGCGGGACAAGCTGGTCCGAAATATGAACGAGCATCTGTGGGACGGCGACTGGTACATCAGGGGTACCAGAGACGACGGAGAAGCCTTCGGATGCGCGAGAAACATGGAGGGCAGAATCTACCTGAACGCGCAAAGCTGGCCTGTAATAGCGGGAGCTACCCCGCGAAATCGCGGGGCACGAGCGATGGATTCCGTAATACGGCACCTTCAGACAGACTACGGTCCGGCGCTCTTCCTGCCGGCCTACAGCGTTCCTGATCCCAAGCTGGGGATCATCTCGAGGTTCGCTCCCGGCACGAAGGAGAACGGGACGGTGTTCTGCCATCCTGTCTCCTGGGCGATTATGGCCGAGTGTGTGCTCGGGCGCGGAGACGAAGCGTATGAACTCTGGAAGACGACCTCCTTCATCAAGAGGGGAAAGGAACCAGATCTCTACGATGCCGAGCCTTATGTCTACAGTGAGTATATTCACGGACCCGACTCGCCGTTCTACGGACGAGGGGAGTTCTCGTGGCTTACCGGAACAGCAGCCTGGATGTGGAAGGTGTCGATGGACTGGATTATGGGCGTGCGGGCCGAGTTCCGGGGCCTGCTGGTCGATCCTTGCATCCCGGCCCTATGGGACGGATTCAAACTGACCAGGCGATTCCGCCGGGCCACCTACGAGATCGAGGTGGAAAATCCGAACCACGTAAGCACGGGAGTTGCCGAGATCACAGTCGATGGCGAAAGATGGGAGTCACATCTACTTCCGGTGTTCTCAGATGGCATGACGCACAAAGTCAGCGTCGTAATGGGACCTCCGACAGAAGACCTCGAAATTCCGGCCGAGCTGATTGCCCAGCGAGCAAAAGAGTAGCGAGAAAACTACAATAGAATACAGCACGGCGGGCGCTCGGCTGGTGAAACCGGCCGGGCGCCTGTCGCATGTGATGCAGACGCGCTTGGGTCGGATGGCTTATTTGGATGGCAAAAAGGGGTAATCAAGAAAGTGATGAGCAATCAGATAATGGGCTGATGGCTGATAGCTGACCGCTGATAGCTTCTCCCCGGACTTGCCATAGTCTCGGCGGCTTGCTAATATTTACATGATATAATGACGAACGGTGGAAAACTGGATGTTCAAATCATATGAAGAAATGCTTGAAGAACTAGATCGTGAGATGCGGCGGCTCTCGGATGATATGCTGATGCAAATGTTCCGGCTGCCGGGTTCGGCCGGCCAGGTGTGGAGTCCGAGAGTAGATGTCTACGAGACGAAAGATGATCTGGTGATCAAAGTCTGCGCGGCTGGGATAAAGCCGGAACAGGTCGAGGTGTCGCTCTCGGCAGATGATAGATTTCTGACAGTCCGCGGCGTCCGCACCGAGGGCAACATCGAGCGGCGCGGGGTAGTGCGCTATTATCAGCTCGAGGTCTACTATGGACCTTTCGAGAGGGTTATCCCGCTTCCTGCGGAGGTCATGATCGACCGGGAAAGGCTGCAGGCGGTTTATACGGATGGGTTTCTGGTGGTGATCCTGCCGAAAAAACGCGAGGCGGAGCCGAGAAGCGTGCCGATTACCGAGTAGTCAACCTGGGGTGCAATAATGGAAGCAAAACTGAAGAACGAAGAGACGGAAATGGAGCAAGAGGCCCCTGTGGGCCGTGAACATACGGATGAGCGACAGGTGTCAATTCCCGAAGTTCTGAGCCTGCTGCCACTGAACGAGAGCGCGCTTTTCCCCGGTGTCGTCATGCCGCTGTTGGTGGCCAAGGAGAACTCGATCCGGCTGGTAGACGATGCGGTAGTAAGCGATACCCGGATAATCGGCGTCGTCACCAAGAAGGATCCGGCTGTAGAAACTCCAGACATCGATGACATGTACCACATCGGTACAGCAGCCGTAATACATACGATGCTTCGGCTTCCCGACGGCCAGAGATTGATCGTTCAGGGGCTGGCTAGATTCCGAATAAAAGATGTGGTCCAGACGGAACCTTATTTCAAGGTAAGCATTGAGGAACTGCCCGACGTCATCGATTACGGTCCTGAGCAAGCTATAGAGATGGAGGCGCTGCGGCGGAACGTGGCGGATGCTTTCCGAACTGTAGTATCTCTCTCTTCCAACCTTCCGGACGAGCTTGAGAGGATTTCGGAGACGGTCACACAGCCCGATCTGCTTGCAAATAACGTTGCCTTGCATCTGCCTATACCGGTGAGCGAAAAGCAGGGCCTTCTCGAAACGCTTGGCGTGAGGGAGCGGCTGATCAAGCTGTTTACGATACTCATCCGCGAGTCGCAGGTGCTCGAACTCGGAAGCAAAATACAGTCACAGGTACACCAGGAGCTCGGCAAGACGCAGCGGGACTATTATCTGCGCGAGCAGTTGAAGGCGATCCAAAGGGAGCTTGGAGAGGGCGACGAGCGCACGATTGAGATAGAAGAGCTCAGGGGACGCATCAAGGAGAGTGGAATGTCGCCGGAGGCGGAAAAAGAGGCACAAAGGGAGCTCGACCGCTTGAGCAGAATGCCTCCCGCCGCACCGGAATACACCGTTGCCCGTACCTATATAGATTGGCTGGTCTCTTTGCCATGGAACAAGAGCACGAAAGACAACCTCGACATAGCCCAGGTCCGCCATGTGCTCGACGAGGACCACTACGGACTTGAGAAGGTAAAGGAGCGCATACTCGAATACCTATCAGTCCGCAAGTTCAAGACCGAGGGGACCATGCGGCATCCAATCCTCTGTTTTGTCGGACCCCCAGGGGTGGGGAAGACCTCGCTTGGAAAGTCGATAGCCCGCGCAATAGGCAGAAACTTCGTCCGGATGTCGCTTGGTGGAATAAGAGATGAGGCCGAGATAAGAGGACACAGGCGGACTTATATCGGCGCTCTGCCGGGGCAGATCGTACAGAGCATCCGCCGCGCGGACTCGAATAACCCGGTCTTCATGCTCGACGAGATCGACAAGGTTGGGGCGGACTTCAGGGGCGACCCCTCCTCGGCGCTTCTCGAAGTGCTCGACCCGGAGCAGAACTCGACCTTCCGCGACCACTATCTTGAGTCGCCGTTCGACCTGTCGAGGGTTATGTTCATAACCACAGCGAACATGCTTGATACAGTCCTGCCCCCGCTCCGGGACAGGATGGAGGTGCTTGAGCTTCCGGGCTACACGGAGCACGAGAAGCTCGAAATCGCCAAGCGCCACCTGATACCCAAGCAGCTTGCCGAGCACGGCTTGGAGATGGACAAGCACATTAGCTGGACCGACGAGGCCATAACCGACATCATCCGAGGCTACACCAGGGAAGCCGGCGTGAGAAACCTGGAGCGGGAGATCGCGGCCGTATCGAGGAAAGTTACCCGCGAGTTTGCGGAGGGCCGGACGGAGGCGGTGCAGGTCACGATAGATCAGGTGAGGAACTACCTGGCCGCTCCGAGGTATCTGTTCGAGGAGTTGAAGGATAGAACATCCGAGTCTGGTGTTGCAGTCGGACTTGCATGGACGCCGTCAGGCGGAGATGTGCTCTTCGTGGAAGCTACCAGGATGCCCGGCGGCAAGACGCTGACGCTTACAGGTCAGCTTGGAGATGTTATGAAGGAGTCTGCGCAGGCTGCTCTTTCGTATGTGAGATCACACGCTAAGGACCTCCGGATCGATCCGGAGTTCTTTGCAAAATCGGACGTCCATCTTCACGTCCCCGCCGGAGCAATTCCGAAGGACGGGCCGTCTGCCGGGGTGACAATGGCTACATCGCTTGCGTCGCTTCTTTCTGGAAGAAGGGTCACGGGCCAGGTGGCGATGACTGGAGAGATCACACTTCGGGGTAAAGTACTTCCTGTAGGAGGGATCAAAGAGAAAGTACTCGCCGCGCGACGGGCCGGGGTAAAGACAGTAATCCTGCCTTTGGAAAATAAGAAAGACGTGATAGAGGAGATCCCAAAGGACATACAGGAAGAGATGGAGTTCGTCTACGTTGACAACATAGACCAGGTGCTTGCGCGCGCCCTGGAGCCCGACGGAGCGATGAGCGATGAGGTAACAGGTAACAGGTAACAGGTAACAGGTAACTGGTAACAGAGGGTCTTCCCATGACCCATGACCCTTACCAACACCCAACACCCATTACCCAACACCCGCCGAAGGCTGACGGCTGACTGCTGACAGCTAGATTGATATGGTATTTGAAGACAGAAGAGATGCCGGTAGAAGACTGGCGAAAGAGCTGGAAGCGTATCGAGGAACCGACGCGCTGGTGCTTGCTGTGCCGAGGGGCGGCGTAGTAGTGGGCTATGAAGTTGCGGAGGCCCTCGATCTGCCGCTCGATGTAGTGGTGCCCCGTAAGCTTGGAGCGCCCGGAGAGCCCGAGCTTGCAATAGGCGCAGTGGCTCCGTGGGCTGACGGAGAGGCTATCGTCGATCCTTCGGCCGTTAGGTATCTTGGGGTGACGGAATCGTACATCCGCCGCGAGACCGAGGCGCAGCTTGCTGAGATCGATCGGAGACTGCGGGAATACAGGGGCACGACGGACCCCCCGGATGTTGCCGGCAAGACCGTTATCGTCGTAGACGATGGGATAGCCACCGGTTACACAATCCAGGCGGCTATAAAGACGCTTCGCCGGCTCGATCCGGCAAGACTCGTCCTTGCTGTTCCGGTAGCCGCGCCAGAGGCTGCGAACTATCTTTCCAACCTGGTGGACGAGTTCCATGCGCTTGAGACCCCTACCCCGTTTCTTGCCGTGGGCCATTGGTACGTTCAGTTTGAGCAGACAACGGACGAGGAAGTGACTGAACTACTACAGAGACGCCGCGTCCGCCGCTGACCAGGTGATGGAGGGTGTCAGATCCTCGAAATCCTTCACCTTCGGAAGTGGAACAAACCAGTTCCGACGGCTGTATCCTACCAGATTCTCCACCTGCCGCTTCTCATGTGCTTCATATGGAGTGCAGAAGTTGCTCTCGAAAAGATAGCGGCTCCTTATGCCACCGCTCAACTGTCTCTTTCACCAGCCCAATCAGTGATGAGTCACCATCAACCTTTGCTACTTACCACCTTACCCAGAAGTGGTAACAAAAAGACATCGAAACCGGTCTGATTCGTTACTCTGACGTAGTTGCAGCCGTAGCGTGTGGAAAAGTTCTCTATATCCTTGCAGAACTGTGCAAAGCGCTCGCGATAGCGTTTGAGCAGGGTCTGGCCCATAGTTATCTCACGGCGGTCCCCGTTCTCGGAGTCTATCAGCAGCAGATCGCCGACCAGGGAGGGGTTCACCTCCTCTTCGTCGAGCACCTGTAGGAGCGTCACTTCAAACCTGCGGGACAAGGCCGCTGCAAGTCCGCTCCGGTAGTTTTCGTCCAGGAAATCGGAGATTACGATCAGGACGCCCGGCCGGGAGGTCCTTCTCGTGAAGTCTCGCAGGGATTCTCCGAGGTCTGTGGGGCCGGATGCTTGTATCGAGGAAAGCCAGTCGAAAATGCCGAATACGGCTCGTTTTCCTCGCTTGGGCGTAAGCGTATGCACAGCCGATCCATTGAGCGCGCCTAGTCCAACTCTGTCTAAGTTTCCTAACGCAATATATGACAAAGCCGCCGCCAGACGCTTTGCATATAGCAGCTTGGACGGGCTGCCAAAACTCATCGACCTCGAACAATCCAGCAGAATGTACACGTGCAGGTCCTCCTCCTCCACGAAGAGCTTGAGGAAGAGCTTTTCCAGCCGCGCGTAGACGTTCCAGTCCACGCGGCGGAGGTCATCGCCCGCGGTGTAGTTGCGGTAGTCGGCGAACTCCACCGACGCGCCGCGCCTGGTCGATCTTCTCTCGCCTCTAAGCGTCCCTGGGAAGACTCGCCTTGCCACCAAAGACAACTGATCGAGCTTCCGCAAGAAGTCGGGGTCGAGGAGATCGTAGTTTTCACGTTTTTCGTCGATTGTCACTATCTCCAACCCACTATGGCAGGTAGTGCCCATGATATGCGTGACGCCAGAACCGCGGAATCGCGGAAAATGAGGGAGACGCGGAATTGGAAGCTTCCGCAACTCAGTTTACTTCCCCGTCTCCCCGGTTCTGGAGGCAGATTAAACGAACTTGGCAATACCATGCTTTATATGGGCCCTACCTGGTTTCGTGACTAACAAGCTCTGCGTTCTCTCCCGCAGCTCCGGTCTCAAGGGCCTAAAGCTAAACCACCAGTTCTTCCCCCGACCGGATATTCTCCAGAATTTCCTCGATTATCCCGTCGGTACTGATCCTCTCAGCCTCGCCCTCGAAGTTGAGAATGATCCGGTGCCGCAGTGCGGGTTTGGCGACCCGAAGGATGTCGTCGAACGAGACGTTGAACCTCCCGTCCATCAGAGCGCATACCTTTGCAGCAATCACTATCGACTGTGCCCCGCGCGGGCTCGATCCATACCGCACGAACTGGTTCGTCATTCCGGTTGCGTAATCGCCGCCGGGGTGGGTAGCAAGCACAGCCTTCAAAGCCAGTTCCTTCACGTGGTCGGCAATAATCACCTCGCGCGCAAGCGTCCGCATCTCAAGAATCATGGGGCCGTCCAGCACCCTGGCGGCGTGGGGATCGAAGCTTCCAGTGGTCCGGTCGAGAATGATCGACAACTGCTCCATGCTCGGAAACCCCACCATCAGTTTGAAAAGGAACCGGTCGAGCTGCGCCTCCGGCAGCGGATAGGTTCCCTCCATCTCCAGCGGGTTTTGGGTCGCCAGAACCAGGAACGGCTCGTCGAGCTTGCGTATCGCCCCAGCGACCGTCACAGACCGTTCCTGCATAGCCTCAAGCATAGCCGACTGGGTCTTAGGAGTCGCACGGTTGATCTCGTCCGCCAGCACGATGTTGCCGAACACCGGCCCCGGATGGAACTGAAACTCTCTCCTCCCAGACTCGCTCTCGATCAGGATGTTCGTTCCCATGATATCCGCTGGCATAAGGTCGGGGGTAAACTGGATACGCGAGAACTTGATGTCAGTGGCTTCGGCAAGGGTCCGGATGAGCAGCGTTTTGCCAAGCCCCGGCACACCCTCCAGAAGCGCATGGCCGTTCGAGATCAGGCAGATAATCGTGCCCTCGACTATCTCGTCCTGCCCCACAATGACCTTTCCTACCTCTTCTCTGAGGCGCATCAAACGCTGATTGAACTCCGCAATTCTATCCTCTGCGCGCATACTTCTTCCTCCTAGCCCGGCGCAGCCGTCAGCCTTCGGCGGGGGTTGGGTGATGGGTGTTGGGTGTTAGTAAGGGTCATGGGTGATGGGTCATGGGGCATGGGTCATGGGAAGACCCACTATCACCTATCACCTATCACCTGTTGCCTCTCCCTTCCGTGCTTCCGTAATTCAGTGTTTCCGTAGATAAACACTCCCTTTTTCGTAGGCTAATCCTGTAGGCTGTCGAAATAGTCCTTGACACGCTTTCTATATACGGGCGGCACTCTTTCCTTCTCAAGCGCCGACTCCGCGGCTTTCTGGTAGTTGGGAAGGACGTCCGTGTATGGGACGGATGCGGCCTCGGTGTTGTCCGGAGCGCCGCTGGTCTCCCCGGCTGAGAAGATCATCCCGCTTTCACCAATCGCGCCACCCACTTTCTCGGCGTTCTTCACGTCGTCCAGCTTGCCCTGCGGGCCGCTGTTCGAGTCGTCGCCGCCCTTGCCGCTACCGATGCCGCCTATGCCTGCCCCTAATCCTCCTAAGCCGCACTGCCCGAGTGCGAGACCTGCGCCCTGTCACCCTCCGCCTGCTTTTGCAAGCAGTTCCGCCTCCTTTAGCTGCTTTATAAGCCTTTCAAGCTCCTCTGGACTCATCTGTGCGAGCTTCTCTGCGCTCTCCCTCAACTGCTTTGCCAGCTCGTCCAGGTCTGTGTTCTCCAAAGCTTTCGCAAGCATTTCGAGCTGCCTGCGAAGCGCCTCCTCGTCCAGCTTGTTCATATTACCTTTTGCCAGCTTTTCGGAGAGCTTTTGAAGGATCTCCATCGCCTTCCGATAATCTTCATTCTCGAAGAGCTTGGCAAGGGCTTCAGCAAGCTCTGAGGGAATGGGAACGCTGCTGTTCGGGTCGGCGTATTCGGCCAGCGCCTGCTCAAGCTCCATCCGTTCCGACGTTGTGAGCGGGCCATCTTTTCTCGCAAGCTCAGCCAGTTTCTTGTCTGATGGTACCTTCTGCGCGGCCTTGGCCGCAATGTCCTCGTTTGCTCGCTGCAGATCCATCCGGGCCTGTCCGAGAGACTTCCTCTCAGAGTTCATCTGTGCAAGTTTGTCCTGTTTTTCGCGTATGTCCTTTGTCAGCCGCTGTGTCTTAAGCAGCGCCTGTTTGCGCGTCATGCGCCCGGTCTGCATCCTCTTCCCGAGCGCATCCAGCTTGGCGGCGAGCCTGCGGAGGTCCTTGTCGGTCGGGCCGGTCTCTTTCTTGATGTCCTTCGCTATCTTGACCAGCTTCGCTCCCTCCTGTTTCATCACGGCCACTTCCTGCTTCCTGATCTTGGACTGAAACGGGCCTGTTTGGGGGAGGAAGACCGCGATTAGCAGGATTAAGAGAGCCGCGCCGAACATCGAGTGGGGCAGGCCGTACCGGTGCGGGAAGACGTTCTGTGGCCGGAACGCGGAAATGCGATTGCTCGCGTCCGATACCAGCGCCGTCTCCCAATCAGATGGGGTGGGGGACCCGTAGAGCGACACCGCGGTGGATACGCGTTCCTTCAGCCCGGTCCGCTGGTCCGCTGTTATCGCGACTGCAAGGTCACTGACCCTCTTGAAGATGCCATAAAGCGCCCCGATGAGAGCGCATAAGAGCACGGTCACCATCCAGAGCGGGTAGCTTATCAGCGACTCAAACCGGCTCGAAAGCAGCACCAGCATAGATGCGGCCAGGGCGCCTGCGCTTGCGCCAAATAGCCCGTAACGCTCGGCCATCAGCAACCTTACTCGCCTGCGCAGCCGCCTGACTGCAATATGAAGTTCCTCTTCAGGGCTCATGTTATTTACACCTAACCCAGCAAAGTAGGTAACAGGTAACAGGTAACAGAGTGTCTTCCCATGACCCATGACCCATGACCCTTACCGACAACTGACACCCATCTTACATCCTACATCTTATATCTTTCTGTGCTTCCGTCCTTCCGTGCTTCAGTGGCTAATAATCCTTTCGTGATATTCTATTATTACCGCTGCCTCTCTTTCTCGAAGGCTCGAGCGGCACGAACCCCTCGTTGCGGAGCACACGATCTATTATCCTTCTCAGTTTGAGTTCAAACTTCCCTGATTCGCGCCTAGCATAAACCATTGTTCCCGCCAGCAGGGGTATGTTTACCATCAGGCTTGCCGCTGGCGATAGCGCCATATACACCGCGCTCACCACAACGGCAAGTGGCAGCCACATGACCGGATTCGGCCAGGTCATAATTATGTGGCGCAGGATCGTCTGGTCTTCTACAGCGGTGACGATTTTCGCCGAGGAAAGCCAGCCGCTGTCAACCCGGAGGTCCCAATCCTCCCACCCTGTGCCGGAATCGACGTAGAAATTCTCGCTTCTGATCGCGCTCATAATCGATTCGAGCACCGCCGGTCTATCGATCCACTGCGCCCAGTATCTATCAGTCGGACGACTCTCGGCCGGTGCATGGCGTCGAACATCCTCCACAGGCTCCGTCTTCTGTCTTACAAACATCCTGCCCCGCGCGCGGTAGATGGGCTGTAGGAGATGCAGCAGCGCGATGACCGACCTTCTCGCGAACCTGTCCCAAGCACAGGTGTTCCGCGGCAGTTCCGCCGCAATAGCAGCCCCGGTCGAGACCCCGACGGTTGCTACGGCAAGCAGAGCGCCTACCACAAGCGGCGCCTGCCATCCGTGGAGTCCGAGCAGAGCTAGAAGGAATGCCAAGAGCAGGCTGGCAATTCCGACAGCATACCATTCGGGAGTAGTTGCGATATAGAGCCATCCGGCCCAGTGCGGGTAGTAGATCGACTGAAACTGTCCGGCGCCGAAGCTGCCCTGAAATACTTTGGACTTGCTCCGAACAAGCCTTCTCAGACTATCGTAGACGCTCCCTCTCCAGCGTATTCCGCCGAGCGAGTTGAACTTGAGAGGATGTTTCCTCGAAAGCAGCGTCTCAGCCCTGCCGTAGCCCTTCTGCTGACGCAGATAGGCCCGGACTGAGTTCCTCCTGTGGTGCCAGACAACTGCGCCATGTGCGAAAGCGATCTCCCGCCCTTCGTCCTCAAGCCGCCAGCAGACGTCCACATCATCCCCCGCGGCCGCGTAGACCGGGTCGAACATCCCGATCCGCACAAGCTCCTCCCGCCGGAAGGACATGTTGCATCCCGGAATGTGCTCGGAAATCTCAGGAGCCAGCAGGACGTGCCTTGGCATTCCAGGACATTTGTCGATGCACTGCGCGTACCAGCCGTCATTTTCGGGCATAATGTTCGGTCCGCCGACCGCAGCGGCGCGTCCCTCGGAGTATTTCGCTGCAAGATAGAACAACCAGTCGGGATCGACCACGCAGTCGGCATCTGTGAAGGCTACGATCTCCCCGGTGGCCGCCTCTATGCCCGCGTTTCGGGCCGCGCTCAGCCCCGACCTTCCAAGCCGGATCAGTTCAACAGGGTATCTCGACGCTATCTCCGCCGTGCGATCACTCGAACCGTCGTCTACCACTATTACTTCATAGTTCTTGTAGATCAGCCTGCTGGTTGACTCAAGGCACTCCTCGATGGTTGATTCTGCATTGTACGCCGCGATAACCACGGATATCCTCGGCTGGTCCGGAAGTATCGAGCATAAGTCTGAGCGGTAGAGCTTCGATAAGGCCGCCAGCGCAGGCTTGGGTCTGCGCTCGCCGTCGACTACTCCGAACTGCCAGTCTTCGATATCCTTTCCACCGACCGCCCATTCGTCGGTCCAGGAAAACATTGCCACTCCGCAAAGTCCCTTCTCCAATGCTCCGCGGACTTGCCACTCGACAATCCGCGCCTGCTCCTCCAGGCTGTCTCTCAAGGAATCGCTCCCGGTCTCCGCCAGGAATAGAGGCTTATCTCCCGCGAGCATCTGCAGCCTGGCAAGATAGGAGCGGTACTCCACCTCCCGAAGCAAGTAGACGTTATATGAAGCTACATCGAAGAAGCTTATATCCAAGTATTCTGTCGGCGGGTAGCTTGCATAGGTTATGATCCCGTCGGGATCAGCCTGTTTAGCGACGTCATAGAGTTCTCTCAGGAACTTCTCGACGTTGTGGGCGCCGTGCCACCGTATGACGTCGGGCGGGATCTCGTTTCCGATGCACCACATCAAGACACTGTCGTGGCCGCGCCTGCTCTTTATTCCGTCGTCGATCAACCTTCTTATCCTGGTTTTCTCGATCCGGTTGTCGAAGATGCACTGCCGGCCCTCCCAGAAGATTCCTGCAACCACCCAGATATCGCAATTCTGCGCCTCTTCGAGCAGCCAGTCAGGAGGCAGGGTGTATGTGCGGATGGTATTGACTCCGGCCGACTTCATCAGCTCAAAGTCCCGACGTACTATGTTTCTTTCTGGAAACAGGTCGCCGTCCGAATTCGCCATAAAAGTGCCGTAAGTCACAGCCTTGGCGATGAACTTCCTATCTCCTATCCACAAAAACTTGCCGCGTATGGTCGGTCGATTGGACATTGAACTCATACCGAATTCGTCTGAACCGCAGATTCCTCAGACTATGAAGATTCCGCAGATGGTCGCGGTCATCTTGAAACGCGAATTACGCGAAAAAGGCTGTCAGCAGTCAGCTATCAGCCATCAGCGGGAGACTCCAATCTGCAATCTGCAATCTCAAATCTGAAATCCTTCTCACGTTGTCGGAGGAATCTTTCCCCCGACCCGGCCCCTGGCCCCTGACACCCGGCCCCTGAAGTAATCTATGGTCTGCCTGATCCCGTCCTCGATGTCCACCTTCGGTTCCCAATCGAGCAGCCTTCTGGCAAGCGAGATGTCCGGCTGGCGCTGCTTGGGATCGTCTTCGGGAAGAGGCTCAAAGATGATTTCACTTTTCGATCCGGTTATGCGTCGTATGATCTGCGCAAACTCGAGCACAGTCATCTCGTTCGGGTTCCCGATGTTGACCGGCTCGTGGTAGTCGCACAACGCCAGGCGGAAGATTCCCTCGATGAGGTCGGACACGTAGCAGAAACTCCTGGTCTGCGATCCATCACCGTAGACCGTAAGCGGCTCTCCTTCAATCGCCTGCCTGATGAACGTTGGGACCACTCTGCCGTCGAAAAGTCTCATCCGTGGGCCGTAGGTGTTAAAGATTCGCACGATCCGCGTATCTACGCTGTGGTAACGATGATAGGCCATCGTAAGGGCTTCAGCAAACCTTTTGGCCTCGTCGTATACTCCTCTAGGGCCTATCGGATTCACATTTCCCCAGTAGCATTCATCCTGCGGGTGAAGCATTGGGTCGCCGTAGACCTCGGAGGTCGATGCCAGAAGGAACTTCGCCCCCCGAGCAAACGCAAGCCCGAGAGCCTTGTGAGTGCCAATGGAGCCGACCTTGAGCGTCTGTATCGGCAGTTGGAGATAATCGATAGGGCTTGCGGGCGATGCAAAATGGAATATGAAATCGACCTGGCCCTCGATATAAAGATACTGAGTTACGTCGTACTTTACGAACTCAAAATGGCGGTCTCGAGCGTTGTGGGCGACGTTGTCCGTATTTCCTGTAATGAGATTGTCCATCGCGATGACGCGGTAGCCTTCAGCGAGCAGGCGGTCGCAGAGGTGCGATCCGAGGAATCCCGCTCCACCTGTAACAAGAACTCTCTGCATTGAGGACGTTATCCCTTCTTATCCCGCCCCTTGTTCAAGGTCGGTCCTTCAGCACACACTGCATTTTACCACATCAGGACAGGTTTTTTCATTCTTGCGGCTCAGCTTTACTTCGCCGGCTTTACCTGATAAACTACAGTTGAGTTATCGAAAGACGTAATATACTGAGGAGGGCCCTCCGCTGGGCCGATAATTCTTAATAACCCTGTGATTTTGCGAGGTAGATCCGTCTTGTCAATCGAATCCACCATTGAACAGCTTAAAGAGAAGCTGAATAAAGCGCTGATGACCAAGGCCGTGCTCCAGGAGAGAAGCAAGCGTCTCGCTGAGCAAGTGCAGGAATACAAGCGGCGCGAAGACCAGAACGACCACGTGGTCAACGAGATGCTTGACCGGCAGCGGGAGCTTGCCTTCATGCTCCACCGCGCTAACTCTGTTCTCCACAGGCTGCAGGAGACAAACTCAGCGCTCTCTGCCGAATTCTCGGAGTTCGTCAAGGAACTGCCGGAGCCTTCGACTCCGGATTGGGAGCAGCGGGTCGCGAAGATCAACGACCTGTTCAAGAAGACGGGAGATATTGCTGATGAAATGGATATCTTCCGGGAAGGGCCGGAGACGCTTGAGGCGGCAAGTCCTGTCGAGTCCCTCATCTCAGCCAAACCGGACGATCCACCTCCATCTGAAGAGCCTTCACTGAGTGCTGAAGTTGTCGGAGTTGAACCCGCTGCGGCGGCTGAGACCGTGGCCGACCCGCAGCCGGAAATAATCGAACAGTCTACGCCGGCGGAGCCGGAACCTGAACCCGAGACCGAAGAACCAGCCGTAGAGTCAGTATTCTGCGAAGCAGACTCCGAACCGGCCACAACGCATTCTCAAGAGAAGATAGAGCAGCTATTCGTACATTCGAGCGGTTCCGAACAGGACTCCTCCTCGCCGGAGCCGGAAAGTGCGGATGCACGGACGAAATCCAGGCCGGGAGTCTTCTCTCGGCTCTGGAGAAGAATGACCGGTCGGGGTGAAAAAGGAATCAGCGTGACTCCGACAACCCTGGTCGTAGAAGACGAACCGGTAATTGAGGCGGAGGAAGACACTGACCTGCCTCTTGAGCCAGCCTCCGCCTCGGTTGCTGTCGGAGCCGACCTTGTCGATTCATCTTGTGACACGCCGGACCTGCCCAGCGAACCCGGCGAGGAGCCTGCCGATTCAGAAGAGCCTGCGGAGCAGGAGGCCGAGGAAATGGTGTCTGTAGCTGAAGATCTTCATGCCGGAGATGACGAGGAGCACGTTGGCTCACCATCCGAAGATTTTCACATACAGGCTGTGGGTCCTGCCTCTTATTCTGAACCTGCGCAAGCTGTAGACGACCTCTGGGACGACGATGCCGCAAGAGACCTCGAAACGGTCTCGATGGACATAATTCCGCCATCGGATAATGAGGAAGAGCCTGTTGAGCGGGAGCCTGAAGAGACAAACGCCCGCCGCTCCATCTGGTCAAGGATGGGCGCTGCGCTTTCCTCCGCAATGGAGCGGCAGAGCCTTGAGGCCGTCGAACGCGCGAGAGCAAGACGCAGCAAGCGTTTGCACAGGCGGCTCGGACGCCCCGACGGCCGCACTGCCAAAGCCTAACCCAGCATGGCCGGGGACTGATTTAACCACGACAGCGCGAAAACCCACGAAAACACGAAAGAAGGGAGAGTTATAGCTACGGAAACGCTGAAGGACGGAAGCACAGAAGGGAAAGGTAACAGGTAACAGGTAACAGATGGTCTTCCCATGACCCATCGCCCATCCCCCTTACCGATACCCAACACCCAACACCCAACACCTACCCCATCAGAGGGCGAAAAAATTGCGAATTGTCCATTTCTAATCGGTGCAATTCTTGACACATTTCTGCTAACCTGCTACACTGAAAACATAACATCTGCAAAGTAGCGCTCACATGAAGACACAAAGAGTCCTGCAAACATATAATGAACAAGATATAACTGAAGGCGCAGCGCGGGAGGCGGCCTTAAGAACCAGTGAGGAAACGGCTCAGGCGCTTCTTGACGCAACTGACGACATTGCGGTCCTGAAGGAACTTCAAAAGCGCACAGAAATGCTCGAAGTGCAGAATCTTAGGATGCTTGAGACCGTTGATCGGAAGAGCCGTTTCTTTGCAAGCATGTCTCACGAACTCAGGTCTCCTATGACCTCGATAATCGGCTTTACCGAGATACTGCTCGAAGACACGGAAGAGCCACTGACTTCCAGCCAAAGATCACTTCTCCTGAAAGTCAGGTGCAATGCTGAACGCCTGCTCGACATGATCAACGACCTGCTCGACCTGTCAAAGATCGAGTCCGGGCGAATGACTGTTAAGGTCTCGCGGGTAAACCTCCCGGAGCTGATCCAACATGTTGTTGAGACTATGACACCCCTCGTAAGGAACAAGGATACCTGCCTCGAAACCGAAGTCCCGGATAACCTGCCGATCATGCGCACCGACGAGCACAATCTGAACAAAATACTTGTAAACCTGGTGTCGAATGCGATAAAGTTCACACCGAAAGGCTGCGTGAAGATCAGCGCGGCGCTTAAAGGAAGCAAGATCAATATTTCTGTCTCTGACACCGGCATAGGCATCCGCCGGGCCGACTTCTGCAAGATATTCGAGGAGTTCAGGCAAGTTGGGGAACATCCAGTTGGAAGTAACGGCACGGGCCTTGGCCTTGCGATCACGAAGAAGTTGGTGCATCTGCTTGGGGGCGAGATCAAAGTCTCCAGCAAACTCAGACAGGGATCGGCCTTTACGGTAGTGCTTCCTGTATCGCTCAGCGCAACCGGCGGACGTGCTCGGAGAACGTGCAAAAAGCGGCAGTCAAGCGACGGCTGAAACGCAGGGGCCGGGAGCCGGGGGCCAGAGGCCGGACGGATGTCCGGGAAACTTGCGCCGGGGAGGAATCTCCCCGGCCATCACTATCCCATGCCCCATGCCCCATGACCCAACACCTGCCTTGGCCCCTGACACCCGATCGCCTTTCCAGAACAGAGAAGGAGAAATAGAGCACAATGCTTGCTTGTTAGGTTGACTGAACGTTGATCTTAGACCTGGATTATGGTAAACTTATAGGGTTTTGTATCACACACCGCGTCCGGACCGGTGGTCGGGGTGCTCCTTATGGAGTCGGCGGCCGGGATGATGGAGCGGGAGGGTGTAACTAGAAGGAGGAATGCAATTGGCATCAATTACTATGAAGGAACTGCTGGAGGCCGGAGTCCATTTCGGACACCAGACCCGCAGGTGGAACCCCAAGATGAAGCGTTACATCTATGGGGGACGGAATGGGATCTATATCATAGATCTTCATCAGACGCTCAAGCTCTTCGAAGAGGCAAGACAGTTTATTCAGGACATAGTATCACAGGGCGAGGTTGTTCTGTTCGTGGGAACCAAGAAGCAGGCCCAGGAAGCGGTTGAGGATGCCGCAAAGCGCTGCGGCATGTACTTTGTCAATCAGCGATGGCTCGGCGGCATGCTGACCAACTGGCAGACAATACAGCGCAGAATCGCTCGGCTGAAAGAGCTCAAGAAGATGGAGGAACAAGGCATCTTCGATCACCTTCCGAAGAAGGAGGCCGCACAGCTTCGTGAAGAAGCGGGCAGATTGGAGCGGTTCCTCGGGGGGATAAAGGACATGCCCAAGCTTCCAGGAGCTATATTCATCGTGGACCTGAAGAAGGAGCGGATCGCACTGGCCGAAGGTAGGAAGCTTGAAATCCCGGTCGTCGCCATCGTTGATACGAACTGCGACCCTGACGAGGTAGATTACGTGGTTCCCGGAAACGATGACGCGATCCGCGCGATAAAGCTGATCTCCAACAAGATAGCTGACGCCATCCTTGAGGTTCGCCAGGTCGAGACCGAGGGCGAAGAAATTGAGGCGGCCGAGGAGATAGAAGAGCTCGAAGAGACCAAAGAGATTGAAGAAGAAGTACTTGAAGAGATTACTAAGGAACTAGCGGCGGGCGAAGAAGAAGCTGCAGAATCCGAGGGGTTTTCTGAATTCCTCGTCGATGAAGCGGCGGCTGCCGAAGAAGCCGAAGAAGAGGAATAACAAAGTCGCCAAAATTGGCATCTCGTTTCCGGAGGCATACGAAGTGGCAATAACAGCCAATATGGTCAAAGAACTCAGGGAAAAGACCGGCGCCGGCATGATGGACTGCAAGAAGGCGCTTGAAGAAACCAGCGGAGATTTCGACAAGGCAGTCAACCTGCTGAGGCAGAAGGGGATCGCCGTTGCGGCAAAGAGAGAGGCAAAGGCTACTACCGAAGGTACTATCGGGGCATATGTGCATACCGGCGGCAAGATCGGGGTTCTCGTAGAGCTGGGCTGCGAGACCGATTTTGTGGCTAAGACAGATGAGTTCCAGAACCTTGCAAGGGACATCGCCATGCAGATTGCGTGGGGCAGCCCGAAATACATCCGGCGAGAAGATGTTCCTGAGGAGCAGCTTGACGAAGAGAGAGAGGTTCACCGACAGTGGGCCATCAAAGAGGGCAAGCCGGAGGCGGCAATCGAGAAGATTGTCTCCGGCAGAATGGAGCGTTTCTACGCGGACATTGTGCTGCTCTACCAGCCGTTCATTCGGGACTCGAACATCACGGTAGGTGATCTGATAAACGAGGTAATGGGCAAGCTCGGCGAGAAGATTGTCGTGCAGCGGTTCGTAAGATACCGAGTTGGGGAGATGGAGTAGTCGAGGGCATGGGAGACAAGCCGCGTTGGAACCGGGTGCTCCTCAAGCTCTCCGGGCAGGTGTTCGCGGGAAAAGAGACATTTGGAATATGCTATGATACCGTTGCGGCGATTGCAGCAGATGTCGAGGAAGTCCGCGGCAGCGGTGTGGATGTTGCCATCGTAGTCGGTGGAGGAAACATCATCCGAGGCGCGGCGGCGGAGAAGGCCGGTATGGACAGGGCGAGCGCGGACAACATGGG
>JACPPP010000316.1 GCA_016190935.1 Armatimonadota bacterium
ATCCTGAGCTTGTCGAAGGATGAGCGTGTCGAAGCACGAAAGGTGCGGCGCTTCGTAGTCGGCACCCTTCGACAGGCTCAGGATGCCTTGAATATGCTAAAAACGATGCTCCTGCTGCTCCCCTTTACATAAACTCAGAGAGCATCTGGAACGAGTTGCTCACTGCCGCGATGTTCATTCCTACAGACTCGGGCAATAAGATGCTGCTTTTCGGCGCGACCGAAGATGACTTCACGCCCATAATCACTCCGTTGGCACACGGCCGTACTTGGGTCGTCGCGGAACTAGACTCTTCAGACGTAACCCAGGAGAACATAATGAGGGCGCTCAAGAACGGGCGGTACTGGAGCTATAGGTCGCTGCTTCCTCATACTGGAATAGAGCCGGTCCTGCACCTTGCGACAAGCACGAATGGGGAAGGTAAACCGGTGATTCAGGTCACTTCGGACATCCTCTTGAACGATATTGCTTTTGTATACAGAAAGAAGGACGTCGGCATTGATGTAAGGCACAATTGGGGGCCGCGTAGTTCCGCAGAATTCACGTGCCAAGGTGACGAGATATTCGTCAGAGTCGAGGCTTCCGTCGCCGACATTAAGGTCTACTCCCAACCGATTGCCGTAGTGTGGGAGTGGACATCCGGCGGAGGCGGAGGAAGTCTCTTGAAGGCCGGTTCAGACGCTCAGCTTCTGGCCGTACCGTCCGACCTTGTTCTGGCCTGCGCTCTGCCTGACCAGCTTCCCGATAAGTCGCCGCCTCTCGGCTACATAGGTCGGGCCTACTTCGCTTCCACCACAAGCGGAAACTATCCGCCGGATGCCACGCTCACACTGAGCTATGAAGGGCAGGATGTCACGCCCTATGGTACCTCCAACCTTGCCCTCTACCGCTGGGATGATGCAGCAGACGCATGGATGAAACTGACGAGCACGATTGACATTGGAAACGCGCTCGTTACCGCTCCGCTCACCCAAGCGGGGCTTTGCACGATAAGCGCGGAGGTCATCGGCGATACAACCGCGCCTACCGTTACAATCCACACGCCCTCGAATGGCGCTGCGCTCACCGGCCCGGATGTGGTCGGCGTTCAGGCAAACGATAATGTCGGCGTGCTCCGTGCGAGCTTCTATCTGGGTGACCAGTGTATAGGCGTGGATTCCACGGGATATGACGGCTATACCTGCGATTTCGACTTCGGCAAGAAGTCGGCAGGTCAGTACACGCTCAAGGTCGTGGCGGAGGATGTGTCTGGCAACACAGGTGAGGCCGATATAACGATAAACATATCCTCCTCCGGCGTAACTCCGACCATCGCCATCACTTTCCCGACGAACGGCGCGGCGCTGGAAGGAACGGCAGCCGTCACCGGCACATGCGGCGATGATTCTCTCGTAGTCGGGGTCTTCGTGGCCGTGGACGGCATGCCGGTAGGGGAGGCGGCCCTTCGGCCCTTCGACGAGCTCAGGGTGGCTCAGGGTGGCGGTCAAGAGTGGTCCTACGATCTCGATACCACAAAACTCGCCGACGGCCCTCATACTCTCTCGGCTGTGGTAATGGACGACAACCAGAACACTTCCGAGCAGGGGATCGGGATTACGGTCACAGGATTGACGTTTCCAACGCTCTCGGCGGCCAAGTCGCTTGCGGACGGTGCGCAGGCAAGGCTCTCCGGGCGCGTGGTGACTTTCGGCAATCCAGGGACCGAAGGAGCGTTCTATATCGAGGAGCAGAACAGGTCATCCGGTATCCGCGTCGAGGGCAGCAGGCTCCCTTCCGAGGGTGATATGGTAGCGATGTCCGGCTTGATGGCGACGCGCGAAGGAGAGCGCGCCCTGGTCGGTGCGGATGTGAACGTGCTATCCTCCAGCAATCCTATCCCGCCTGCTGTGGCGATGGCGAACATCCTGCTCGGCGGAGGCGCGTCCGGCAGCTATGTTCCCGGCATCACTGGCAGCTACGGTCTCAACAACATCGGTCTCCTCATCCGTGCCTGGGGCAGGGTCACGCAGATTGGCCTGGATTATCTCTACATCGACGACGGCTCCGGGCTGAGAGATGGCACATTTACCGATGCTGAGGAGAACATAGGCGCGCGAGTAGCATGCGATCCCACCGGCTATGACAGAGGAGACTTCCTTGTCATCACCGGCATAAGTTCCTGCTTCGAGACTCCCTCCGGCGGGATAGCAAGGCGGATACTCACTCGGCGGACGGAAGACATTACCAGGCTGGCGCTGTATTAGCCCGACCTGTTCACGAGCATCAGGAGACGAGTGACAAGTGCCAAGTGTCAAGTCACAAGTGCAGGGAGTCTCTTGCTCGCGGGGCCAGGAGTCCCCGCGAGATCAGTATTCTGTTTCGGGCGCGATGGTGATATCGCACCTGATCGAGGCTGTACGGGCCGACCGACGTTTCCAACCTCCAACCTCTAACCTCTACCTTCCTCCTCCCCAATCGCGCCAGTTGGCTTCCTCCCATTCGTCAAGCTCATACCGCTCGGCTATGCGGCGTCTCCGGCGGCGGATGCCGAGTAGCGCGCCGATGCCGATCGCCAGAAGCGCGAGCGATCCGATCAGGCTCAAAGCCTTGAACAATCCCGGAGAACCGTGCTTTCCCTCCAAATGCCGCAGCCACCGCGCGGCAAACCTGTCCGCCGATGCGCCGGTAACCTCGCGCATGGCAGCATCAAATGAACCACTGTGCGCAATTGCGTGGAGCAGCCTCCCAAGCGCCGCCTCGCCGTGAGAGTCCACGAAGTACCGGACCGCCGAGGTCGCTTCCGCATAAGCAAGAGTCTCAGCGTCCCCAGTCGGGAAGGAATGTTCGAGCGACGAGAGTGGAATGAGCCGGCCTTTGGTGATCGCATCCGCAAGCACCGTGCGATCGACTGCGTCGAAATCGTTCGTCAGGTGCTTTGCCATCCCTTCGTTCATCCATAGGGGCAGCTTGGAGCGGTTCGGCCCCAGGATTCGGAAGATGACGATGTGGACGATCTCGTGCCCGGCGACCTGTTCGGCAGGCGCAAATATGCCGGAGACGTCCAGTTCTATGTAACCTCGGGAGGACGCTAGCCCAAGCACCTCGCCGCGGCTTTCGGTGTCTGTCCCGCGCTTGAATTCCCCCTGGTTTCGGTACAGAAAGACCGGGATCAGCGACCCAGGCGGTTCTTCAAGCCCCAGCTTGTCACCAATCTCTGCAAGCCAACCCTCACACGCCTGGCCGATCACCTGCGCAGTTGACTTCATCTCCGGGTCGTGCCGGATCAGGAAATGCTCGGTCCTGGTCGCGCCGGACAGCCGCACAGTCTGGGCCAGCACAGACATACTTAGAGCGAGGATGAGGAGGACGGCGAGGAGCTTATTCAGATTCTTCGTCCAGTGCTTTGACCACGACGAGCGACATATCATCATGAGGTTTTCCTGCGAATTCGGTGGCGGATTGTATTATGACGTCGGCTATCTCGTCCGCCGAGCGGTGTCTGTTTGCCGCTACCAGTTCTCTGACGCGATCGGCGCCGAATTGCTCTACAGCGCCGGCTTCGGTGATGCCGTCAGAGCAGAAGAAGAGTATGCTGCCCGGTTCGAGCTTGAGCGTCTGTTGACTGTAAGTCGCCTCCGCAATAGCTCCTAGCACGGGACCCGTGGGCGGGATATTCGTGCACACGCCATCCTTACAGAGAAACACCGGCTCGTGCCCTGCGTTTACAACGTCCACTTCCTTCGTCTTCGGGTGCAGCCACCCATAGACCATAGTAACGAGTATCTCAACAGGAGTCTCCTTGACAAGAACCCTATTGGTGCGTTCGATAACCTCACTTGCTGACTCTGACCCTCTGTAGTATCCACCTGAGATGAATTTGACGGCGGCGACAAGTGTGGCGGCGGCGATCCCATGACCCGAGATATCGACGAGTTTCGTCGTAACTATATCGTCATCTTCGTAGTATTTCGCGCTCCAGTAGTCGCCGCCAACCTCCTCTGCAGGGACTACTCTTCCTGCTATCTGGAAGCCAGGGACCTGTGGAATTACCTTGGGCAGAAGCCGCTCCTGCACCTGTTTGGCCATGTGCAACTCCTCGGAAAGCCTGGAAGCGCGCTGATGAGCGATCAGCCTCCGCAGCCGGTCAGCATAGGCCTCGCGATACGCGTCGGAAAGCAGGTTCGCGAAATGAATCATCCTTCGGGAGAAGTAGGGATCGGTGGGAATGAACTTCAGTATGGCTTCGATCAGAAGATTCCTGTAATTCTGATGGAGCGTCCTAACGTCCGACTCCTGGAGCACGGCTGCTGCGAGGTCGTAGGCGACCTTGGTTATTTCGTCATCCGTATCTGCGGACACGGCTGTGAGGTTATCGACACAGAGTACCATCAGTTCCCAGACGGTATTGCTGATTTCGGGTGTGAGCAAGAGCGAGGCAGTTCCGAGCGCGGTCTTCCACGACAAGAGCGCCTGCCTTTGATGATATATCAGAGTTTCATAGCTAACAGCCGTTTGAGACATGATCTTATGAGAAACAAGAAAGGCCCCTTTCGGGGCCTCCGGCAGCGTTTTCTGGCGCCCTCGAGAGGAATCGAACCTCCGCACCCGGCTCCGGAGGCCGGTGCTCTATCCGCTGAGCTACGAGGGCAGATTGACTAATCTATTATACCAGAATGAGGCTGAGAGTCAAGCGTGGTGGCTTGGCCCATATCCTCCATCAAAGCACGGGAATGAGGTGGTTGGGAGGCTCAATTTCCCCCAACGCAATAGGCTTCGTGGTAATTTAATCCTAATTGGATTCGTCATGGAATATTGGGGAACAGCCTATGCCGCAGCAAGTCGCCCAACATATCATAATAGGCACCGCAGGACACGTAGACCACGGAAAGACCACTCTAATCAAGGCCCTCACCGGAACCGACACCGACCGCTTGAAGGAAGAGAAGGAGAGGGGGATGACCATCGACCTTGGCTTCGCCTCTCTCACCCTGCCCGGCGGCAGAAAGGTCGGCATAGTCGATGTTCCCGGACACGAGAGGTTCTTAAAGAACATGCTCGCCGGGGCTACGGGGATCGATCTCGCGCTTATGGTCGTTGCTGCCGACGAGGGAGTAATGCCCCAGACTCAGGAGCACCTCGAGATTCTGGAGCTTCTTGAGGCGCGAAACGGACTGGTCGCGCTTACCAAATGCGATGTTGTGGACGAGGAATGGCTCGGCCTGGTTGAGGAGGATGTCCGAAAGGCTCTGAAGGGGACTTTTCTTGCGGACGCGCCGGTAGTTCGGGTTTCGGGAGTGACCGGCGCAGGCGTAAATGAACTTGCTGAGGCGCTGGCGAAGCTGGTTGAAGAAGCGGAGGAGAGATCGTCCTCCGGCCCGTTCAGGTTGCCGGTGGATCGAGTATTCACGTTGACGGGGTTCGGCACCGTTGTGACTGGGACGCTTGTCTCCGGGACGGTTCGTGTGGGAGATCCCGTGGTAATCCTCCCGCAGGAGATCCAATCGCGGGCAAGGCAGATACAGGTGCATGGGGAGAAGGCGGACGAGGCGCGCGCGGGCACAAGAGTTGCGATGAACCTGGCCGGGGTCGAAGTGGCCGATCTCGAGCGGGGAAGTGTGATTGTGCCTCCGGGGTATCTCAGGCCGTCCAGGCGGATCGACATCTTCATAAGGATGCTCCCCAGTGCCCCAAAGCCGCTCAAGCACCGAGTGCGGGTCAGACTCCACACAGGAACCGCTGAGCACATCGGGCGGGTGACGGTGCTCGGCTCGGCGGATATACCTCCGGGCGGCAGGGGATATGTTCAGTTTTCTTCAGAGACTCCGGTGGTGGCTGCGAGGGGTGACAGGTTCATCGTAAGGTCGTACTCTCCTATGAGGACGATAGGCGGCGGAACAGTGCTCGATCCGACACCGGAGAGGCACAGGTCGGGCGACTCACGAGTGATAGAAGCTCTTGAGACGAGGCGGAACGGGGAGCCGAAGGACCTGCTTGAAGAGATTATGCTGAAGTCGCCGGGACCGGTCGCAATCAGGGATGCCGCGGCCCGTGCCGGACTTCCAGAGAAAGAAGCAAGGGAACATTTCGAGGAGCTTCTGAAGAACGCCGGAGCCTTCGCGCTTGAAGGAGACAGGGTTATTCATCCCGCTGTGATGGCTGCGCTAACAGGAAGGATCGTCACAGCGCTGGAGGATCATCACGCATCAAATCCGCTGAGGTCGGGAATGCCGAGGGAGGATCTCAGGACGGCGGCGACGCGGGGCCTCGACCAGCGGGCGTTCGGGGCGCTTCTTGCTGAAATGGAACGGCTGGGCCAGTTAATTGCGTCTGATAACATGGTTAGATTGCCGGGGCATGAGGCGCGGCTGTCCGAGAAAGAAAGAAAAGTTGCAGAGACAATCGAAGAGTCATTTATCAAGGCCGGGTTGAATGCCCCATCTTCCGAGCAGAATATAGATACCGCAGTCGGAACAAGCGATATATTCCAATACCTCGTCGAGACCGGAAAGCTGGTCAAGATAGCCGAAGGGATGTATCTGCACCGGGAGGCCGTCGAGCAGGCAGAGGCTGCTCTAAGGAAGCATCTGAAGGAAGGCGGACGCATCACTGTCAGCGCGTTTAGGGACCTGATCGGCTCCAGCCGCAAGTATGTTGTTCCGCTGCTTGAATATTTTGATTCCAAACGCATCACCAGGCGCGTCGGTGACGAGCGAATCCTGATTGGAAGTTAGAGGTAGGGAAGGCTACCCTTCATCAGCAGGCTTCGGTTTTCTGTATTGTAGTGAGGTAGAGAGTACCTTCGTAGAGATATACTACCGCACTGATACAAATGTGCATACCTGTCAATACAGATAAAGCAGTCCGAAGCAACTGCTGATG
>JACPPP010000318.1 GCA_016190935.1 Armatimonadota bacterium
CTGGGGTAGTTTTTTAGATTTTTTTGCCTGAACTCACTCACTCACGCTCAAGACCTGGGGGATTGTCTTTTTTTACCTGCCCCTTTTCCCGATCAATCTCTCTTAACGCAATAGGCTTGAAATGGTAAGAGTTCAGGTTTGATGAGTACTACTTACACATGGGGGATTGCGGACTGGGAGGAGACGAGCATGTCCGTGCAGGCACGTAGCAGGTCCTTGCCCTGAAGCTGCCAGGTTCCAAAGACACTCATCAGTGTTGTTCTGGTCTTTGAACCCTTCTAGAGAGCGAGTTCCTCCACTTATCTTCCTTGCTATCACTGCCGGACGTATCGGCCTCTGCGCCGCATTATTGCCCGATGGACATCCCGGATACTGCACAAATGTAAACAGCTCTCCGAGATGCTTGTCTATCCTCTTAGCAAGAACGTGCCGCCGAGCATCCTTCTTCTTTAGGTATGGCTCCGCCAGAGCATATATCCTCGTCTCCAATTCCTGCCTGAGACGCGCTCTCACTTCCTCCCTAAACCCTCGCTTCGCTGCCTTCTTCGCCGCTTTATAGATGTCCCTTACCTCTTCAACCCAAAGGGCCAGGCCCTCATTCTGTGGGTGCTTGTCCAGAAGCTTCCCCAGTTCCCGCAGGAAATGAACCCAGCGCCTCTGCACACCATAGAGGCTTTCAAAAAACCTCATAATTGTCCTCTGCGGCATCCTCGGTGTATCAGGTATCTCTATCGTCTGTCTACTTGAATGCTCCCAGCCACCACTAAGCTTCCTGCCGCACCCGCGGCATCCCTCCACCGCATGACGCACTTCCTCGGTCGGCCAGAGAGCTTCCGCGCATAAGACTGACTGCGTTTCTTGCGTTCTGCCCTCTCTTGCTCGCGTCGCTCCTTGCGGTTAGGCTTGATGAATGGCGCTGCCCCGCTGCCTCCAGTCTTATCCGAAAGCTCTGCCCCCAGCATATCTAGCTCAGCCCGCAATGCCTGGGTCTCCTGCTCTTGCCGCACGATGATCCCTATAAGCTCTCTCCTCGTAAGCTTGTCTAAGCCACTCATATCTACTGCTTAGACATCCACTCCAAAAGTACCTTCGTTTAAACTGTGATTCTATATGGAAATCTTCGTCGCATTTATCCCCCACGCTCTGTACTCATCATGTCTGAACTCTTACGGCAACACTGTAGACGTCACGCTCTTCAAGGAGTTGCCTGTTCAGCCGGCTCAGGGTTTTCTCGCCTTCGCAAGTTATTATGGCATCGGTAATCTCAACTAAATGACGCATCTGGGGTTTGGACATGTTTGGTCTTAGGATAAATATGAAAGCAAGCAATGCTTCGGAGTTTCTGATAATCTTGTTTCGCATGGGAACGCCTCCTTGGAACAAGGTTGGGATATTATCATACCCCAATCAGAGGCTTCCCATGCTCCTTTGTTGACCATTCAGCCCGAATTTGCCAAACTACTGTGATCCTGTAACTCCCACAGTCCAGCTACAGGTCAACGGGGTGGTGAGTCCGGCAAGGCTGATCTACTCACCCCGCACCGTCAACTTCGGGAAGGTAAGAACAGGTGAAGAGGCGCTGCGGGAAATCGTGATACCGAAGTCCGATGTTCGGGATATCAAAGATACAGGTAACTACTCAGCCTTCCAACGGGGCAAATATACGTTGCAATGTGAGGGAAAGTTTTTTGGTCTATTTATGCGAAGCCGGGGGCCCTTGACTGTCCTTGGAAGACAGTTTCCAATACCGCCAGAGCATTGTGTCCCTGTTTTCGCATGGTCGAGAGGTATCCTCTGATCACACCGAACGTCCTGGCGCCCTCAATCGTTCGGAAGCATCCCGATACTTTCTGGCGCACTTTCATCATGCGGATATCCCGCTCGGCCAGGTTGTTGTCGAAGGGGACTGAGAAGTCGTACATGAAAGCAAGCGTCTCACTGCGAGGGGGCCGCCTCTTTCTTGACGCTGTAGCCATTCTCGATCAGTCGGTCATATCGCTCTTCGAACGCGTGGATCGTGGGAAACTGGAGGCCGCATCGACCCTTTTCCGCGCCAGGACGCTTGCCCGATCCCCGTCTACCGATGGTACGACAAAGTTTCTGCTGGAACTCTCCGACGGGCAGCGCATTGAGAGCGTGCTCATCCCCTACACTGACAGATTGACGGTCTGCGTTTCCACTCAGGTTGGCTGCGCAGCGGACTGTTCTTTCTGCGCCACAGCGGCGGCCGGATTGACGAGGAACCTCAGCGCCGGTGAGATAGTTGACCAGGCGCTTACCCTCCAGGGGCACGCGGGCGAGAGGGTTACGAACGTCGTCTTTATGGGGATGGGGGAGCCGCTTCTGAACTACGATGAAGTGATCAAAAGTGTCCGCCTGCTAAATAGCGAGGTCGGCATAGCGATGCGCAAGATGACGGTCTCGACCGTCGGCATCACCCCCAGAATACGAAAGCTCCAGTCCGAGAACCTTCAGCTTACTCTTGCGATATCTCTGCACGCCCCCGACGACGAGCTGCGCCGCAGGCTGGTCCCCCTCGCGCTAAGGTACCCACTGAATGATATGATAGCCTCCTGCCGCGCTTACGCAGAGGCAACCGGCCGGCGCGTGACATATGTATACCTGCTTCTGGCGGGTGTGAACGACTCTCCGGCCCACGCCCGAAAGCTCGCCGGGTTGATCAAGGGGTCACTGGCAAACGTCAA
>JACPPP010000319.1 GCA_016190935.1 Armatimonadota bacterium
GAAAGTAAGGTCAAGAGTCGTATTATCCATTAGGGATACCTCCGATTTCCGCAAAATTGTTCTTCTAACAACTTGTACGGCAAATGCAGAGTGTATCCCTCCTAAGCTCATCACGAATTATTCGGGTTAGTCTGTCTCACCGTAGAAACGGTGCATCTCGCTGACTACGTTGTTCTTGAATATAACTACGGCTGCTGTGCTCTGCAGCACTGCGGTTGGGCCTGTGCTGTGGAAGGTGTTGTTGTACATCTCGGTCGCTGGCCCAGCCCAGTAGATGTATATGCCTCCGGCATATGTCCAGTCGGTGGTCATGTTATAGAACACATTGTTCTGATAACGCCAGCCGGTGCAAGCTTCGTTCCAGACCATATACACATTCTGCGCGCCGACCTGACCTATGTCGTGGATGACGCAGTTCTTGATCGTCACTCCATCACAATAAATCGAGTAGATAGCGCCCTTCTTACCGTGGATGATCTCGAACCCATCGAATACCTTGTAGTCGCTGCTTCCGTTTAGAAATATGGGAGCATAACCCTGAAGATACTCTCCATCCACAATAACCTTACCGTTGGCATGGTAGGTTATGGGGTTTCCTGCTTCACCTGCAACATAGAAGAAGTATGGGTTCGCGCCAGGCTTGTATGTGCCTGCTGCAACCTCCACTGTGTCGCCGGGCACAAGAGCCGCTGCCGGCTCGCCGCCATAAGCCGCCTCACCACGGTTGATGTTCTTCCAGGCCGTGGCGGGGCTAAGTCCGTCGTTCGCATCGTCGCCGGTGTCCCAATTGACATAGTATGTCGCAGCCGCAGCCGGCATAACACCGAACACGAGCAGCGCAGCCATAATCACTATGCCCACGACAATTCCTAATCTTACTGATGACATCGGTCGTATCTCCTTTCTAATTCCACCATTCCTTCGCTTGGTTGCTTGTCTCAAGGAGGACGCTGCACTTGAGCAGTATACCAACATCTATAGATATCTCTTCTTTATCGTCCGACCGCTGCGGCAGGCGATATACTGACTTGAGAGCCGTAAAGCTGTTCGTCTGTGAGGATCCAGATTCACGATGAAAAAGTGAACGCATTCACCATGAGCACTTGTACCATAAAACTCAGCAGTTGTCAACAATAATTTTGAAAGTTTCCGTCGGGTGCATTCGCGGAAAGCATGTAAGTGAGAAAAGAGGAGTCACCTCTTAGCTTGTCAAATTCCTGGATTAAAAGGATCAAGGATAACAAGCGGTCAATCATACCATATACAGCAACTCGCCAAAGCAGCCTGAAATGTGCGTTTACCTACTCTGGGCAATTACACCCCGTGCGGGCAGCGTGTTTGACCGGCGTTCGTAAGCCGTGCTATAATTTGCCGTGTGATGGGCATCGGTAGCTGCAAATCTCTGAACTCACCGCTTCAAAGCCCCTTGCGCAAATAGTAATGCTGGATTGGAACAACTATCGGCGCAGAACCGGCCTTGTGATAGTGCTTTCCGGACCTTCCGGCGTTGGGAAGGACTGCGTGCTGGAAGAATTCATCAAGCTGTGCCCCGACGTCCGCCGGTGTATAACGTACACAACAAGAACACCGAGGGCCGGAGAGGGAAGCGGCAAGGATTATCACTTTGTGTCGGTAGAGGAATTCGGGCGTATGGTGGAAGATTGCTGGTTCCTCGAGTTTGCTGAGGTCCACGGAAATCTCTACGGGACGCCGCGAAGCTGGGTTGAGGAAGAGAGGGCCGCAGGCCGCGACGTAGTGCTGAAGATCGACGTCCAGGGCGGCGTTGCCGTAAAACGGCAAATTCCAGATGCCGTAATGGTGTTCCTTGTGCCGCCGAGCCTGGAAGAGTTGGATCGAAGGCTGCGCTCCAGGCTGACGGAAGCTGATGCCGAGCTGACAAAGCGCCTCCTCGATGCCAGAAGCGAACTTGCATATATTTCCAGCTATGAATATATGATCGAGAACGATGTAGTTTTTGGAGCAGCTTCAAAGCTGAGGGCAATAGTCATTGCAGAACGATCAAGAATTGTGTCTGGGCACTGACCTGGCGGGAAAGACAATTATACTCGGTGTGACCGGCAGCATAGCAGCCTACAAAGCGGCTGAGATAGCAAGCTCTCTTGTCAAGATGGGCGCCGATGTGCATGTCATAATGACCGAAGCAGCTTGCAGGCTGGTCGGCTCGGCCACGTTCCGCGCGCTCACTCGCAATCCTGTGCTTCTGGATGTGTTCGATGAGCCGCAGTCGGGAGAGATAGCGCACGTTGCACTGCCTGAGAAGGCCGATCTCATGCTGATCGCCCCGGCTACGGCAAATATAATCGGAAAGATTGCAAACGGGATCGCAGACGATATGCTGACCACCGCCGCGCTGGTGGCTCGCTGTCCCGTGTTGATCGCCCCCGCGATGAACTCCCGAATGTACACGAACGCGGTGGTCATCGGGAATATGGACAGGTTGAAGAACCTCGGTTGGAACTTCATAGAACCGGGCGCTGGGTGGCTGGCCTGCGGCGAGGAGGGAGTCGGAAGGCTTGCCGATCTTTCGACGATAGTCTCCGCGGTGGTGGCCGTCCTTCACGGTGGCAAGAAGGACTATGTGGGAATCAAGCTGCTCGTCACAGCGGGGCCGACACGCGAGCCGGTAGACCCGGTTCGTTTTGTCTCGAACTATTCTTCGGGGAAGATGGGCTATGCAATCGCCGAAGCGGCGGCAGAGAGGGGCGGAATCGTCACAATGGTCAGCGGGCCGACTGACCTGCCGGACCCGCCGGGCGTGAATGTAATCCGAGTGCAAACCGCGAAGGAGATGCTTGATGCTGTTATCGACAACCTCCTTCCAGCGGATATAATCATCTCGGCTGCTGCTGTGGCGGACTACCGCCCGGTCGAGAAGGCGGACCAGAAGCTCAAGAAGGAGCAGGGGTGGTTACGGCTGGAACTCGAGAGGACCGAGGATATACTAAGACGCATCGGCGAGATGAAGGGCAGCAAGATTCTGATCGGCTTTGCCGCCGAGACGGAAAACATCGAGGAGAACGCTCGACGAAAGCTCCTGGAGAAGAACCTGGACCTTGTGGTGGCTAACGACGTATCCGAGCCGGGAGGAGCATTCGGGAGCGATACTAATATAGTTACACTCATCCCGCGCGAGGGCGAACCCCAAAACTGGCCTAGAATGTCCAAGCGCGAGATAGCGCACGCGATACTTGACTACGTGATAACTCACCTATGGGAGGCGCCAATTTGAAGAACTCCAACTTTAGTTTTACATCCGAATCGGTTACCGAGGGACATCCTGATAAGCTGGCCGACCAGATATCTGATGCAGTACTTGATGCGCTGCTTGAACAAGACCCGATGTCGCGCGTCGCGTGCGAGTCGCTGCTGACAACAGGAATGGTCATGGTTGCCGGAGAGATATCCACCAGCGCATACGTGGAGATTCCGGAGATCGTCCGCCGGACGCTCGAGCAGGTGGGTTACACGCGAGCCAAGTTCGGGTTCGACTACCAGACCTGCGGAGTGATGACGGCCATACAGTCGCAGTCTCCCGACATTGCAATGGGAGTTGACGTCGGCGGCGCGGGTGACCAGGGGATGATGTTTGGCTATGCCTGCAACGATACCCCCGAGCTTATGCCCGTGCCTATAATGCTCGCGCACAAGCTGGCCCGCCAGCTTGCATCTGTCCGCAAGAATGGCGATCTCAGATACCTCAGGCCGGATGGCAAGTCCCAAGTGACAGTCCGTTACGAAAACGGAAAGCCCGTTCGGGTAGAGAAGGTCGTCGTCTCGGCTCAGCACCAGCCGAACGTCCCTCAATCAACTATAAGGGAAGACATTATTGAGCGCGTGATAAGACCTGTATTTTTGGCGGAGTGCTTTGAGGGCAATTCGTGCGACATTTACGTCAATCCCACAGGCAACTTTGCGGTTGGTGGCCCCCAAGGGGATACGGGGCTTACAGGCCGAAAGATAATCGTCGACACCTATGGTGGAATGGCCCGGCACGGAGGTGGCTGCTTTTCAGGCAAGGACCCTACCAAAGTGGACAGGTCGGCAGCTTATATGATGCGCTACGTCGCGAAGAACATTGTTGCCGCCGAGCTTGCCGACAAATGTGAGATCCAGGTTGCATACGCAATCGGACAAAGGGAGCCGATGAACATAAGCGTGGATACCTTCGGCACGGGCCGGGTTCCTGACGAGCGGATTGTCGAGCTCATCCGCAGATATTTCGACCTTACGCCGGCAGGGATCATGAAGAAGCTCGACCTGCGCAGACCCATCTACAAGCAGACCGCCGCTTACGGCCACTTCGGACGCACGGACCTCGATGTAGCCTGGGAGGATGTGGACATGGCGGAAACTCTACAGAAGGAATCGGGAATGTAGTTGTATGCGCGGGTCGTCGTTGACACTGAAGCGGCGAGCTTTCTCGACTCGTTCACCTATGAGGTTCCGGAACACCTCATCGAAGGGATCGGGACGGGATCGTGCGTAATCGTGCCGTTTGGAACAGCACAGGCCGTCGGCTATGTAGTTGCGATAGAAGAGTCTTCGCCGGTTGAGAAGACGAAGTCAATCCTGGGCGTCGTTGATTCGCCCATATTGCTGCATCCTGACCTGATAAGACTCTCCGAATGGTTGTCCTCCCGGTACATCTGCGGGCTGTCGAGGTGCGCCAACTCGGTCCTTCCGGGTGTTCTGCAGTGCCGGGTCAGGGCAAGCGTGGATGTCATAGACCCCCGGGCCGCGCCCGACTCGCCCATTGTGAAAGCGGCCGAGTACGCGGGCGGGTCAATCCCGCTCGACACCCTCCGGGCGGGTGTGCCAGACCTTGCGAGGAAGCTTCGAAAGCTGGAGGCTTCCGGCGCAGTCGCCCGCAAATTCGAGCTTCTTCCGCCCGAGGGAAAACGCCGCACCGCTGCCGCGGTAACCCTGGACATTCCAAAAGAAGAAGTGGCCTCGGAGATTGAGAGGCTCAGGTCGGAAAGGGCCACTAAGCAGGTCGAAGTGCTGGAGCGGGTGGCCGAACATGGAACGATTCCGGTAGCCGAAGTTGCCGCGCAGAAGGCCGTTTCCGCGCTAGTCTCCAAGAGAATACTGCGCAGGGTGCAGGTCCCGGTGCGCAGGTATCCCACTTTCACCCCGGCGCAGTCCACCGCACATGTGCGTCTGACGGCCGAGCAAGACAGCGCTCTCGAAGCGGCGGTGGAGGCTATCGAAAGACGCCGTCACAGCGTCGTTCTCATGCACGGAGTAACCGCAAGCGGCAAGACCGAGGTTTACCTGCGGGCCATCGAGCGCGCAAGGGACCGGGGACTTCGTTCGCTCGTTCTGCTGCCGGAAATCTCTCTCACAACTCAAATTCTGAACATATTCCGCAGCCGGTTTGGGGACCGTGTGGCCGTCCTCCACAGTATGCTCTCCGCTGGAGAGAGGTTTGACGAGTGGACTAGGGCGCAGAGCGGCGAAGTCGATGTGGTTTTGGGAGCGCGTTCCGCTGTTTTTGCTCCGCTTACCGGCTTGGGTGTGGTCATCGTCGACGAGGAGCACGAGCCGACATTTAAGCAGGACTCGGACCCCCGCTATCACGGACGGGACGTTGCCATTCAGAGAGCCGAGGCCGGCGGCGCGCTCGCGCTGCTCGGGAGCGCAACCCCATCTGTAGAGAGCTACTTCCAGGCAAAATCGGGTAATTACACGCTGGTGTCCTTGCGCGAGCGGGTCGAGAGCCGTCCGATGCCGGTTGTCACGGTCGCCGATCTCAGGGCGGAATATCGGAGGGGCCGCGCAACCATATTCACTGAGGGACTGGCGGAGGCGATTGCCTTAAGACTTGCAAAGAAGCAGCAGGTGATTTTGTTCCAGAACAGGAGAGCCTACGCGACTTTTCTCCTCTGTCGGGAGTGCGGATATACGGCAGGATGCCCGAACTGTGCCGTGTCTCTTAAGCTGCACGCGGCGGAGAAGCTGCTGCGGTGCCACCACTGCGAGTTCGAACAGCCCGCGCCGACCAACTGTCCTAACTGCGAGGGCAGAAAGATAGGCAAGTTCGGAATCGGTACTGAGAGAATTGAGGAGGAGACTATCACGAAGTTTCCCGGAGCGAGGGTCATAAGGATGGACAGGGATACCACCACGCGCAAGGGGTCGCACCGGTACATTCTCGACGCTTTTCGCAAGCGCGAGGCGGACATACTGGTCGGGACGCAGATGATCGCAAAGGGGCTGGACTTCCCTGGCGTGACGCTGGTGGGAGTCATCAGCGCCGACACTTCGCTCAACCTGCCGGACTTCCGAGCCGGAGAAAGAACATTTCAACTTTTATCTCAAGTAGCAGGCAGGGCAGGACGTGGGGCCGATCCTGGCGAAGTAGTAATACAGACGTTCAATCCGGAGCACTATGCAGTTACCGCGGCTGCCGCGCATGATTATGAAGGGTTCTACGAGCATGAGATCGCGCTCAGGCACGAAATGGGCTATCCTCCCTTCTCATCGCTGATCAACGTGGTAGCGTGCAGTTCGGATGAAGCAGATGCAAGAAGACGGCTGAATGAGCTTGCCGCGAAGCTCAGAGAAAGGTCGACCGGCGGCGAAGCGCCTGTCGAGCTTTATGGCCCCGTGCCTGCGCCGATTGCGCGGCTGCGGGGCGAATATCGATGGCACGTTCTGATAAGGTGCAGAGATAGAGATCGACTGCTGCGCCTGGTGCGCGATGCATTGGACGAACTGCCGGCAGTGCGCCGGGCGGTTACTGTGGACGTCGATCCGACTTCGATTATGTAATACCAATTGCGATAGGAGCGAGCAGTTCCGCACCCTTCGACGGAGCTCAGGATGCGGAACTGCTCGCTGACGGCTGCAAAGGCAATTGGTATAAGACTATATAGATTGGTAGCCGGAGAAAAGCCTATGGGTGTTGATGAAATCGTAAGATATGGGAAGAAAATCCTGACTGAGCCGACTGGTGAAGTTCCAGAGCTTAACGAAGAGATACGCAGCCTGATTGAGCACATGTATGAGGTCATGGATCAGGCAAACGGGGTGGGACTCGCCGCCAATCAGATCGGTGTGCCGCTGAGACTCTTCGTCTACGACATCGGTGAGGGGCCGCGCGCCATGATCAATCCAAAGATCGTCAAGAAATCGGGCAGCCAGGTTGGGACCGAGGGGTGTCTCAGCATTCCCGGTCTGCACGGGGATGTGGAACGCGCAAACACTGCGACAGTTGAGGGACTGGACGAAAACGGCAACAAGGTGAAGATTTCGGGGGAGGGACTTCTGGCGAGGGTCTTCCAGCACGAAATCGACCACCTGAACGGTGTGCTCTTCATAGACCGCGCCGATGTCGCTACCCTGCACTGGGCAATCGGAGAGCAGGAGAACGAGGAAGAGTAACTGCCATTTTGGATTTCGGATTTTGGATTGCGGATTTCGAAACGCGGATTGCACGGAACGGGAAGATAACAGGTAACAGGTGATAGCTGACATCCTTTATCGGCCGTGCATCGTAGGCACTGTCCATCTTCGGCTTCACCACTGGCTTCTCTCGATCCTCGATCTCCCTGCTAGGCGCCCAAAATCCTCATCCATTCCTACTTCTGCAATTACCTTCAGGATCTGGGTTGGGTATATTTTGAGCGTTACGATTTCTATCGAGAGCTGCGGAATATGTGAAGGAGAAACCGGCCGGCAGGTAGAACATAATAGCAGCAAGAAACCGATAGGCTGTGAATCTAACGTGGAGACGATAATGCGGTATGAAGATGCGCTGGCCCTGGTCATAGGCTCTTTTGCCAGGGTCGAGGTTGAGAGGGCCGGCATCATCAACGCGCTCGGCAGAACGCTTGCGGAAGACGTCCACGCAGAAAGTGGGGACGGAACGACCGAAATTGTCCTGCCGCAGGGCAGAGTCATCGGTCCGGCAGAGATGGGAGTTCTTGCCTCGCTTGGCAGACCGGCTGTGGCAGTAACCAGAAAGCCGAGGCTATCTGTTGCTACAACGGGCGATGAACTGGTGGACGTAATGGAGCGCGTCGAGCCCGGCAAGACGCGGAACATCAGCCGTTACAGCCTGGCCGGACTCGTGTTTGCCAATGGATGCGACCTCGGCCGGCTGATCCATACAGGAGACAGCTTCGACTCCATAAAGAGGGCCGTGGAATCCACTCGTGTGAGCGATGCGCTCATTATCACCGGGCGTATCGCTGCCGAAGACCTTATGCAGATAGATGACGCGCTCTCGCGCCTGGGTGAGGTGTTGGTCAGGGGAACTGCTGTCAGTCCGGGCGGAGAGACCGTATTCGCCCTGATAGACGACTTTCCCGTCTTCGCACTGCCGGGTGAGCCTGTGGATGCGATGATCGCTTTCGAGCTTTTCGTCCGCCCAGCGCTTCTTACGATGCTCGGACGTCGCGATTTGCTAAGGAAGACTGTGTCTGCTCTTTTAGGGCAAGACATTCGGCATCGCCCCGGGCGGAGAGAATTCATTTATGGCGCTGCCGGGTTTGAGCGGGGACGCATAGTAGTCCACGTCACCCAGGATCACAAGTCGCTCAAAGCTGCTATTGATGCTGAGGCTCTCATTATACTGCCCGAGGACCGGGAGTCCTTTAGCTCCGGAGACGACGTGCAGGTCATGCTGCTCGACTCTTTCCTCAGATGCAAGGAAGCGGCCTGTGCGTCCGTTTCAGCCGGAATCTCCGAAGCAGCGCCGCGTTAGCGTGCGGGTGATGGATGATAGGTGATGGGGCACGGGAGGCGTGGTTGGGGGAAGGATTCCTCCGACATCACAAGAACCTTCACGTTGGATGGCGATTCTCAGACCAGAAGAATCAGCCGCGCCGTCTTCTGGCCGCAAGGCCGATGGCTCCCAGAATCCCCGATGCTAGCGCAAGCATGCTGGACGGCTCGGGTATCAGCAAGTCCGGCGACCACGAAGCAGATGCGTGGATGATCATGTCTGTCGCCAGGGCCGAGACATTGGGGATAAGCGTCCCGTCCTGAGCCACGGTTGCTGGGTTGAGTGTAATGGTGAACGCCCCTTCGGGCGTGCCTGCTTTCGTGTTGTCGTTATTTATCGCGTCTTTGACCAGCGGCATCCTCAGCAGCGGCTCGGCGGCCCCCTCTTCCAGGTGGCGGATGCCCATCTCCACGCCAGCACGGGAGAAATTACCGTAGGCGTTCAAGAGGTAGCTGAAGTTCCACCTGATGGGAATGCTCTGCGCCTGCGTCGTGTAGTTCTTGAACTGCACAAAGCCAGCGAAATCGAGTATCGCCCATGAGAATTCGGGAGGCGGGGCCTCCGCCCAGACGAAAGCATCCGCAAGGCTCCATTTGGCTTCGAATGGTTCCAATGGCCCGGCCGGCTCGTGGACGCTGAAGTTGATGGTTGTCCAATTTGTCGGCCGATAGCCGCCGTCTCCGATCAACCAAAAACCCTCGGGGGACCCCCCGTCGGTCACTCCCACGTTCGCCGGGACGTCCGCCCGCCAACTCGACAGCAGCACCCAAGAGTCCGCGCGTGCGGCATAGGCACCTGGAGTGATCACCAGGGACGCGAACGCCAGGACCACGACTATACCCGCCAGCTTGCGAGTTCGGTGGTTGCCCCCGTTGGCGGATCCCTTTAGCAGGCGAAACAGGATTGAATTGTACATCATTTTCTCCTCCCTCATTTAGATACTGGTATTCACAACGGTCAGCAAGCGCATAGGTCCCGGGCAGCTATTCGGAAGCGCGTCCATTTCCCCTGAGGCAAACAAGACCGGCCCGGTCGCAACACATCGCTATCAGACCGCATTGTTCATCGGAGTGTAGCAGACCAATACCGTTTTGTCAATAGGTAATTTTACCTGTTTTTCTAAACTCACTGGGTGCCCATGATCGTCTTTGCTCGCGGTTCCGGGAGTCCACGCGTGATCAGATGGTCCTCTGCTGATGGCTGAAAGCTGACTGCTGATGGCTATTTCTTGTGCTGCGGGAACGACAGGTTTCCACCAATCGATCGCAATCCGGTCAGTTAGTTCCAGCATATAGAATCTCCGGCATCTGGAGATGCCTCATCTGCCCTTCCGGGAGGGATAGCATGTCCCTCCCGAGGTGTGGCCATCAGCAGCCTTCTGTTTCGGGCACGATGATGATATCGCGCCCGATCAAGCGGACGATCGAGGTAGACTCCCGATGGCCCGGCCCGTCTCGCGCCGGGCCTGATGTGCCGCACGTCCCCGTGCGGCGGCTCCCCGATCAAGCGAGTCCACTCATCGCACATCGCTCATCGCTCTCACAGGGCGCGGACATAGGCGTTTCCGGGAACACGCTTTACAATGCCTTTCATCTCCAGGAGCGTGAGCGTCCCGGTCACGCTCGGGGCTGACATTTCACTTTCGTGGATAATCTGGTCCACGTGTTTGGGCTGGAGCGAGAGGAGATCGACGAGCCTGCGCTCGTCAGCGGAAAGCGAAGAGAACTGAAGTGCTAACTGAGGCTTGTGCTCCGCCTCTGCTGAAACTCCGAGATGCTCCAGAATGTCTGTGGCGGATTCAATGAGCGCGGCTCCGTCCTTGATGAGCGAGTGCGACCCCTGGTTCCTTATATCGTCAACGTTTCCGGGCAGCGCGAAGACATCTCTTCCCTGTTCTGCGGCAAAACGCGCGGTGATGAGCGCGCCGGAATCTATCGGCGCCTGAACAACCAGCACGCCCACGCAAAGTCCGCTGATTATCCTGTTTCGTGTGGGAAATCGCCATGCCTCGGGCTTTGTGCCAGGAGGAAACTCGGATATTACCGCGCCCGACTCGGCAATCTTGTCGAAAAGCGCCTTGTGTTCGCTCGGATAAGGAACGTCTATCCCGCAGCCCAAAACTGCAACCGTATGGCCGCCCACCGACAAAGCTCCGTTGTGCGCTGCCGCGTCTATCCCACGGGCGCCTCCGCTCACTATCGAAAGTCCCCGGTCAGCAAGGTCTTTTGCTATCCTTTCGGCAATCGACTTGCCATAGATGGAGGCCCGCCTGGAGCCCACGATGGCGATGGAAAACCTCTCAGATTCTCTGAGTTCGCCCCGCACATACAACACCACGGGCGGATCGTAAATCTGCCGGAGGTTCGACGGATATTCCGGGTCACGGACCGAGACGAACTTTATCCCTGAATCGGTGAGCGCGCTAAGTGTGGAGTCGAGATCGGCCGGCTCAGGGGCCAGAAGCTTCTCAACAGCGCGTCCGGTAAGCCCTTCTACCGAACGAAGTTCGGACTCCTTCGCGGCAAATATAGCCTCCGGGCCGCCGAACCTCTCCAGAAGATCGGCAGCCTTTCGGGGAGCAATCTCAAGTCTGCTTAAGCGGAACCAACTCCGCAGTTCGGACGGGTCCATAGCGGCTGCTAACCCGGAAACGGGGTCATATAAGGTCCGGGGGCAGGGCCCGGCGGGCCGGGAGCGGGACCGGGCCCCCCCGGAGGCATTGGCATATCCATACCCGGGGGCATCGGCATATCCATGCCCGGTGGCGGAGGTGGAAGCATATCGCCGGGCGAACCGGGTGGTCCTTCGGTCCCAGGGCCGGGCTGCGGTTGGGCCCCAGGCTGAGGCTGAGGCTGAGGCGGCGGCTGGCGGCGACGGCGACGGCGCGTGTTCTTGGAATCATCCTCCTTTTCGTCTCTCCTCATGGACTTGGGTATCGCTTTCGGCGCAAGCGTGTTGTCCACAATAAATGACCACTTGTGCTCGAGCTGGTTGCCCTTCCAGTCTTTTGCCAGCACAGTCACGAAGTGGCGGCCGTCCCGCAGCGGCCTCAGCGGTCGTGTAACCGGCGTTTGATACGACAGCGTCAGAGTCGTGATGTCAAATGTGTGATCCACCGTTTCATCGTCGAGCTTGATCTGAATGCTGTTCTGATCTACCCCTGTGCTCTCGTCGTACAGGATGGCCGAAATCAGTATTGGCGGTGAACCGTTCATAGCGGTGCCCGGCGCGGGGTTGATATTGTAAATCTTTGGAGGAGTACTATCGGCGGACTGCGGCCTGAAGCAGTGCAGCGAACCGTCGTCACTTAGCGCAAACAGCGCATTTTCAGCAACGACCAGCGGCGCGGCAATATTGGTGAAATCCGATCTCTGGTTGTTATTCCCGACGGCCGATGGAGCAATGGTGTAGCGCCAGACGAGGCTGCCGTCCTCAGCCGAATATGCGCATATCATCCCCTTGTTGCACCCGACGAAGATCAAATCACCGGCAATAGTAGGAGGCGCAACCGTGCTCAACCCGATATCAACAGCGGCGGACCACTTCGGCTTACACGCGGAAAGTCCGGCTGTATACGCGTACATTTTCTGGTTGCGGCAGATGACATAAACATCCCCATTGGCGACGGCGACGGGAGAGGCTATATCGCTTTGCAGGAAAATACTGTAGCGGAGTTGGCCGTTTTTCGTGCTGAGCGCGTAGATCTTGTTCCCTGCGCCGATGTAGACAATGTTTCCGTCCACCACGGGCGCGCTCCGCACCGGAGACATCGGCAGCCTGAAATCCCATCTGACAGCGCCGGAAGCTTCATTCGCGCCGTAGACGTGCGTACTCATGGAAGCGAAGATGACGAGTCCCGGGGCAATAGCAGCCGGAGCCGTTATATCGTCCCTGGTCCTGAATCCTCCCTTCCATGACAACTCGCCGCTTCTTGCATCGATGGCATAAAGGTTGTTGTCATCGGAGCCTATGAAGACCACGCCGCCGGAGACTACAGGAGTCGAGCGGATCGACCCCCTCGTAGGGAAGGTCCATGCAATGCGGCCGTCGGCCGTACGAAGGGCATAAATGTTGCCGTCTGTTCCCCCGAAAATGACCAGATCTTCCCAGACGGTCATACCGGTCCTGATGTTGAATCTGAGAGCATCCGCCGAAGGATACTGCCACTTAAACGTTCCGGTAGCCGTGTCCACCGCGTATACCCTGTTGCCGGAGGCGAAATACGCAGTACCACCGACCACTGCCGGAGTGGAGGCGTTCTGAGAGAACTTCGTAGTGTTGTGCTGCCAGCTTAAGGTAAGGGGTACCGCCAGCTTCTGGGGCGTATACCCTGTTTGTGCCTCGTCATATCTGGCCATACTCCAATCGTTCTCTCCCGCAAGCGCCGCGCATGCCGCGATAACCATGACCAGAGTTATGACCAAGCCCGACTTATTCACGAGCATCAGCAGTTGCTTCGGACTGCATCCTGAGCCCATTACTACGCATCCTGAGCCTGTCGAAGGATGCCGAAGCCTGCTGATGCATAATTCGGGCAAGCGATTTAAAGTCATCGGATTCCTCCCCACGAAACGAGCATCCTGGCACGATTATACCAGATGGAGGCTAGAAGATGGAAGCGGGTTCTTGTTTTTACCCCTTATTATGACCAGATGTTGGGGCTGAGTGTTCCGCAGCGTAGATATTACCAGAGGTCAACAGAGATTGTCGCGCCGCCGACGTTCAGGTTTCCCTTGCCGCTCGACGGATCCACCTCAAACGAGAGCGGGCCGAAGGTGCTGACCATGCCGCCTATCTTTCCCCTGCGTTCTACAATGCCGGCGGCCTTCGTCCTAAGCGCAATCCCTGCAACAGAGAGCACCACGTCTCCTTTGAACTTGTAGATCGCCAGGGGTGTGTCGATTGAAACTTCGCACGGGGCAGATCCGCTGAGCGAGATTTCACGCCGGCTGACTACGAACTCCACAGGAACGACTAACTTCTGTCCGAGCCTCACCCGTCCCTTACCCTTTACGCCGCTCTTGGCGTCTATTACGAGATTTGCGTCCTGCACGGGTCGCCCCTGCGTGTGCACGGTACCGGTCCCCTGCAGGCCGCTCCTGTCCAGCATAAAGCTGCCGTCAATCCGAACGTCACGGATTGCCAGTCTCGATCTCATGCTGCCCGTGACAACGCCCGAGCCGGACTTCACAAGGTCGATAGTAGGGGTTCCGGCATCCGGGATCGCAATTTTCCCGGTCGCGCGACCGGAACCGTCCGGATTCGTCGATCCTTTGATCTGACTGATCGCAAATCCGCCGACTTCTATAGATTCGGGCCACTCTGCCGCGGCAGGCCCTCCAATTATCAGCAACGCGGCCAAACCAGCCGCAATTTTCCACAACATGGTTGGGTGTTAGGTGTTAGGTGTTAGGTGCCGGGTGTCGGTAAGGGTCATGGGGCATGGGTCATGGGAAGACCCACTATCGCCTGTTACCTGTTACCTGTTCCTCTCCCTTTCGTGTTTTTCGTCCCTTTTCGTGTCTTCGTGTTTCAAGAAAACCAACTCCTCATCAATCGTGAGACGTAAAGATTCTGCAACAATTGCTTCTAGGGTGTTGACAACTAATAGTGTACGGCTTATAATCATGTATCGAACGTATGTTCGCATACTTTTATTATGGAGGCGGTTTTTCTGATGGACGGGTGTAAATTGCAAGCGGAGTTTCTCGATTCGGGGGAGCAGGACGTTTCCGCACAGTCGCTGGAAGATGCGGCGGATGAACTTCTGGGCGGCGCTCCGGGGGGCGCGCGCATCTACAGTGAGAGGGCGCTTACGAGGAAGATCAGGACGGAATCCGTGAGGCTGAAGATAGTTGATGAGACCCAGTTGCCGGAGATCACATTGGACTACTTGCTGCATAGTCAGATCAGGCTGCTGATCGATTCATCTCGGCTTACGCGGTTCCAGGCATCAGTGCTGGCGCTTTCTCTTACCGGATGGGATATAACCGACATTGCCAGTCGGTTTCGGCTCGGATATAACAGAGTTGCGCGCGCCCTTCAGATAGCCGAGCGGAAGGTGTCGGAAGGGGGCTCGCCCTATGACGGGATCTACGAAGTGTACTGGCAGGAGGTGCACAGATATATCTATCGCAGGCGCAGGACGGGCCGCTAGGCCTGGGAGTCAGGGAGTGGGGTTGGAGGTCAGAGGTCAGAGGTCAGAAGTCGGAACAAGAACTCCAATCTGAAATCTGCAATCTCAAATCTGAAATCTGAAATCCCTCTGGCCCCCCGACCCCTGCCTTCACTCCATATCCGCCAGTTCCTGCAGGGACCGACGATCTGTGATGGCTATCTGCCTGCCGTTGACCTCTATCATTGCCTGGGCTTCGAACCTGTTCAGCATACGCGAGAGGGTCTCGCTGGCCACGTCTAGCTGGGCTGCCAGCGTTTGCTTTGGTATGTTGAGCGTTACTCTGCCGGAGACCGGTTCGGCTTTTGAGAGCAGATAACTTGCCAGTCTGGAGCTTGCGTCTCGGAGGGTGAGCAGTTCGAGCTTGGTCACGAGCCTGTGTGTCCACATAGACATCGAGCCGAGAAGCTTGAAACACAGCTCGGGCTCGCGTTCGAGAAGTTCGAGGAGAGGCGCCTTGCGCAGAAGCACCAGAACGCTGTCTTTGACGGCGGACGCATAGGCCGGGTAGCCCTGCCCCAAAAAGAGCGCAGCTTCTCCGAAGCAATCGCCAGGCTCGGCTACATGTATCACATGCTCTCTGCCATCCGGGCCGATCTTGTAGATCTTCACCGCTCCCTTGCCGACGATATACATCCCGCGGCACTGTGCGCCCTCTGGAAATATGAGGTCGCCCCTGCTGTAGCGTTCTATCGCCGCAGTTCTGGCAATCTGCGGAAGGACTTCCTCACCTATGGCAGCCAGAAATCCGCACGATCTTAACACCTGTGGAATACTTAGCTCGGGAATATTACGCATATCTCTTTCTAACCCAACTTATTTGCGAGCATCAAGAGGAAAGTCTCAAGTCAAAAGTCAAAAAGTCAAAAGTCTCCGGGCGACTGTTCGGTGGAGTGCGAATCCGCTCAAACGGAAGAATGGAACGGACTTTAGACTTTACACTTTGGACTTCCCCCGCGATGCATATTCTTGTCTAATCCCCCGTCACAGTTATATCACATATAACGCGTGTCCGAATAGCCCCGGCTGTGGCAGGAGAAGCTTCCTGTCAGCTTTGCGGGAGGTCCTCCGGGCTTGGGGACAGTCTCAAGTCTCTCCGCTTCAGAGAGTTTTGCCTTTGTCACAGGATCGACCGCATAGACAGCGCCGTTCAGTATTCTCGTCTGAAGCCTTCCAGCAGCCTGTGGGTTGCCCCTGAGATGCGGCGCATCGATGATGCCGAGCTTGATGGCCCTTGCGATCACTTGCGGACTTGCAAGCGGATCCTCCTCGCCGTCTCCGAGGCTGTGGATAGCGTCGAGCAGCAGCCCGGCCTCCGCGAGCAGCTCGTTCTTTCGCGCGAGCACCTTCTCGTCCGATGCCATATCTGGAGACCCCTGCAGGCTGTTTCTCAGCACGCCGTGCACTATCTGGCAGCTTTCGACCACATCCTCTGCAGAAGCCGCATGGTCTCCTTCACAGAACCCAACTACGTGGATAATGTGCGGCAGGACACTAAGCGCGAGCATCGTAGACGCCGCAAGCTGGCCCTTCGCAACCGATAGATGTGGCGAGAGGTGAAGCAATCCTGCCCGCACCTGCCTGTAGGAAACGAAATCCGGCCCGTGAAGGCTTTCGACCATCTCCATCTGCGCGAGTATCTTCGCGAGGTCCATCGCTCCATAGAGCGCCGGCGGGGAGTTGAACATATACTGCGCCACGTAGTTCTTCACGCCCATCTGCTTTGCGTTGTAGGCTGAAAGATAGGCCGTGGCAACCGAAACGGTGTCGTGCGCATCGCGCAGGCTCCAGTGATGCGGCTCGTTGACCTCTACGGGGATGTCCCGTTCGCCGTACCACCGCATAGCCGACTGGTTCTCCGCGACCGCCTCAGCGACCGGGCGCTTGGAGCGGCCGTCGAGCGCGCTGTACCAGCAGAGAGGGATCGCGGCCCAAGCGTTGTCGATCGTCTCGGTGGCCAATTCTGCCCATTTGATGAGGTCCCTGGTGCCGCTGTAGATGCGGAGCAGGGGCTGATTTCCGGTCCGGGTGGCGGAGTATAACTCTTTCAGGTCTTCGGCGGTCCTGATCGGCGCCCCACCGGCTCCGTCCATCGCAGCGTCCATCTCATCCGACCGGAAGAACGACTCCTGCGCGTTCTGATCCGGAGCAACAGAGATGACGTCGAGAACGCCTGCCTCTGCTATCTTGCGGACTCCCTCAACTGTCCCGGCCATATCCGGCAGACCGAAGTGGTGTCGGAGCAGGGGATAGGGGCGCTTGTTTTTGAGCCGTTCGAGCAGGGTATCTCCAAGGCTGCCGGCATCCGAGGCCGCCTTGCCGCCCCTCAGGTACGACCAAACAACGTCAGGGTTTTCCAGTCCGCTGAACCGCCGCTCGATCCACTCGAGCTCCCGAGCAGCCTCACAGGTCGGCGGAAGCCCTCCGAAGGCAAATCTCCTGTCGGCGAGACCTTCTTCTTGGAGCCTGCCCTTTAGCTCTTTGAGAAGCCGGATTCCCACGTCGGGGGTCAATCTGTAGCTTATACCGACTATCTCAGGATCGTACTTTCTTATTGCTTCAACGAACTCATCTATCGAAACAGCAGCGCCGAGGAACTCGGTCTTATATCCGAACTGCTCAGCCGCTGCAAGAAATCGAACTACACCTGCTACATGGACACAATTTCCAAGTGCTCCTGCGACGATTGTTCCAGGCATGGTTCATCCTCCTTTGCGCCGGACTCTCCGTCCAGAATAAACTGCCTTATCTCCTTGAGGCTCTTTCCAGCAAGTCCGAGGCTTTCGGCTGTCCGGCCCTCGGCGAAATAGTCAACGCCGTGCAGAGTCGATCCGAGCAGAATTATCGAGTCCATGGTCGGAGTCGGCACGCCAACGAGCTTTCCGAGCGAGGAGATAGGCACCAGGCTCATAGGTATGTCCTCGTGGATATATCGCGTGTACACCGTCTTCGGCGCTTTGATGCCGTCGTAACCTCTATTGGCCCGCATTGCGTCGTAGAGCGTCCCTCCGGCTGCATCGTAGGCGATGTAGAGCCATTCTCTGGCCGTCATTGCTCTGAAACCCAGTGCCTCGGCCACCTTGACCCGCTCCTTGTCCATCGCATCGAGTATGAGCGAGACCGCGGGCGTTATACCTTCGGTGTAGTAGTCGAAGTCACCGTAAGTGCTCTCTATCCGCGCGGCATTAAGCACTGTGACGGCAGGATGGAAGATTGCGCCGATGTTGTCCAGGCTCGTCTTCATTACGTTGTCCCCCGGCACGAACTGAGGGAACGCCTGCCGCAGGGCATTCACCACTTCCGGCGTTCTATGGGCCGGAAGCGCCGCCACCGGTATGCTGTTCTTGATACGGAATATCCTTGTTTGGGCGGGGTTGACCGATCTGCTCGCGTAAATGAAAGTCTGCGCCTCGGCAACGACTATGTCAGCCCTGCACTTCATGTCCCTGATAGTCTTGTGTACCTCAAGTGCCCCGCCCGTCCGGCCAGGATTCAGCACCACGAACTGGCCGTCCTTAAGATGCGGCGCGATCTGCTCGGCGATAAACCGGTGGGCCGTTGCCGGAACTACTACCATTATGATGTCCCGGCCTTCTATGGCCTCGGCCGCATTAACCGTTACTACGCCGAGTTCTGCATACCCACTCGGCAGATGCTCATTGCCGTCGGCTATTATCTCTACTCCGCCTGCAGCTTTGATAGCGGTGAGCCTGGCAGGACCCCGGTTATACAGAGACACGTCAAACCCCATCAGCGACAAATGGCCGGCCATGGCCGTGCCGCCGTGGCCCGCACCCATAACTGCAAATCTGGGATAGCTCTTTTCTTCCATACCATACCCTCCTGGACTACGACGGGCGCTTTTGGGAGCTGAACAGGAAGTAAATTCGGAGGATGCACAAAGATGACTTCGTCCGCTGCCGCAGTTGCGGGCGGAACCGGATAGGCCCGAAATCGGGCTCACATCCGTTGTATCGGCTCTTCCTGCCGCACCTCCGAGGTTAGCTGACGGGCTGGGGTCGGAAGAACTGACCCCTCTCCGGTTCTTCGAGATTCGCCCCTGTTCGCGGTTCCCCCGCTCCAGCATTTGGCTGGATTCGGCGTCCGTTTGTTCTACATATTCAGGCGCTCATGCCTTGTTATCGGTCTCTATCAACTGGAATTATACCTCAACTTGGGCATTAAGGCAACTTCACAGCATCTTCCGGGTCCATGTCACACCTGGGGGTTAGGCGGCAATTTTGGCGGCCTCCAGGATTCTGTGTGTCCGGTGGTTGAGCAGA
>JACPPP010000034.1 GCA_016190935.1 Armatimonadota bacterium
ACACCCCTGTCCCGAAATCCATCCTTCGAAGCAGGGCAAGTATCGGGACAAGGGTGTCCCGATACAACCGGAAAGTAAAGAAAGTTAGATCCTTGGCTTGATCGAAGTACGTCCTTAGGTTGTCGAAGCACGAAGTACGCGTTTCTAACCCCGCTCGGAGAAGAACCTGGCAACCTCATCGCGCGGAAATTTCGGGAGGTCAGTCCTTTTCCCGGCTATTATAAGCTTGAGGCCATTTTCCTTATCAACAACGGCGCCGATGGCCGATGCGACTATTCCCTCGGCTGTAAGTGAGGCCGCCACTCGCCCAGCGTCCGCCGGATCGACCGTTAGAAGGAGGCTGCCGGAGGCGATCAAGCCGAGCGGGTCGAGCTTGAGCGCCCGGCAAATCTCCTCGGTCTCCGGCAGAACTGGAATCCTCTCGAAATCGATCTCCAAACCAACGTCGGCCGCCACGGCCACCTCGAATAATCCGGTGGCCAGGCCTCCCTCAGTGGGGTCATGCATCGAGTTCACCCTGCCCGATCTTCGCGCAAAAGCCGCCGCGCGGACTATGCTGATTCCAGGCTCTGTCAAGTAATTCCGGCTGATCTCGATAGTTTCCTCAGCCACTCCCTGGCTCAGAAGATGCTCCGCCGCCTCGCGCGCAAGAAGAGCAGTGCCCTCAATGGCGATCCCTCCGGTAAGGATGACCGCATCGCCTATCTTCGCCCCCCCGGTAGTTATGAGATCGCCTTTCTTGACTTCCCCCAGCGCACAACCGACGACTATTGGCCTGTCGAGCTTGTAGGTGATCTCCGTATGGCCGCCGACCAGACTCATCCCGAGTTCGTCGCAGGCGGACAGTATCTGGTCCATTATCTCGACAGCAATTTCTTCTTTTGCGCACTCGGGCAGCAGCACCGTCGCCAGAAACCATTTCGGGTCGGCCCCGGTGACCGCGATGTCGTTTGCGTTGATATTCACAGAGTACCAGCCGATCCTCTCTGTGGCAAAGGTGATCGGATCAGTCTTTGCGACGAGGAGCGTTGGGCCGAAGTCTATAACAGCCGCGTCCTCCCCGACCATCGGTCCCACTATGACTCGCGCATCCAACTTTGCCCTCGAAATAAGCCGGTCCAGAAGCTCGTGAGGTAGTTTACCAATCTCCATACTGTTCGGATTATAGGCCGGGCGCTTTTCCCTGTCAATGCAGGTGAACTTCAGCCACAAGATTCGTGGATGCAGGCAAAGGGTAACAGGTAACAGGTAACAGGTGATAGGTGGTAGACTGATGGGACCGCCGCACGGGGACGTGCGGCATGCTTCGACAGGCTCAGCATGAGGCCCGGCGCGAGACGGGCCGGGCCATCGACCGAGCACGAGCCATTTTGCACTTTGCACTTTGCATTTTTCATTTTGCATTTCCCGTGACCCATGACCTTCTCCAATAGGGGGATAGCGTATAATGCCGGACAAGCTATACTGTGGAACAAGCGGGTGGAACTACAACCACTGGCGGGACGTGTTCTATCCGGCTGACCTGCCTCAGTTGGAATGGCTGCAGTTCTACGCCAGGCATTTCGACACGGTCGAGATCAATTACTCGTTCTACCGGCTGCCGGAGAAAAAGATTTTTCAGTCGTGGCACGACCATGCCCCGCCGGGTTTCATCTTTGCCCTTAAGGCGAGCAGATTCCTTACCCAGATGAAGAAACTGCGCGATCCCGAGGAGCCGCTCCAGCGGCTGCTTGAGCGCACGGAGGCGCTTGCCGAAAAGCACGGTCCGATACTATACCATCTGCCGCCCAACTGGCGCGTCGATCTTGACAGGCTGGAGCATTTTCTGTCCATATTGCCGGGCAATCTGAGGCACGTGTTCGAGTTCCGTGACAGCTCCTGGCAGATAGATCCCGTATACGATCTCCTCAGACGCTATCGAGCCGCCTACTGCATAATGAGCGCGCCCGATCTGCCCTGCCACCTCATCACCACTACCGACTTTGCCTACATACGCATGCACAACGGTGGATATGAGACAGAGGGACGCTATACAGACGAGGGGCTTGACTGGTGGGGTGAGCAAGTCCGAAAATTCCTGAAAAACGGTGACGTCTACATATACTTTAACAACGATTACAAGGGCTACGCTGTTCAGAACGCTATGAAGCTCAGAGAAGCTGTCAGCGGTCAGTAGGGGCCGGGTGTTGGGGGCCAGGGGCCGGAGGGATTTTAGTTTTTAGGTTTTAGATTGCAGATTTTAGATCCCGATGGCCCGGCCCGTCACGCGCCGGGCCTCATGCTGAGCCTGTCGAAGCATGCCGCACGTCCCCGTGCGGCGGACACACAGAGGCCGAGAAGCTGATGGCTGATACCTGACTATCGAAGACCTTTCCAGGGTTTAGAATGCCATTCGGATCGAGCGCATGTTTAATCCTGCGCATAACCTCCATTGCGGGGGCGCCCACCTCAATCGGGAGGAACCTCGACTTTGCAAAACCTATCCCGTGCTCTCCGCTCACCGTTCCCCCCAGGTCGATTGCCGCAATGAATATTTCCCCGACGGCCTCTTCTACTCGTGTGGTCTCATCCGGGTCTCTCTGGTCCGTGAGGAAGGTCGGATGCAGGTTCCCGTCTCCGGCGTGGCCAAAGGTCCCAACCAGGAGGGAATACTTGCGCGCTACCTTCTCGACAATCGAGACCATCTCTGCCAGCCGGTCGAGAGGCACGGTCACGTCTTCCAGAATAGTCGTAGGTCGGACCCTTGCCAGGGCGGCCAGCGCGCTTCGTCGGGCCTCCCACACCCTCTCTCTCGCCGCGCTATCGGCCGCAAACTCGACCGACTCCGCTCCGGCCTCCTCAATGACGCGCCGGACAGTCGCAGCTTCTTCCTCGACGGCGGCTGAAGCAGTCCCGTCCACCTCCGCAAGCAGCATCGCTCCGGCCTCCAGCGGAAGTCCTATCTTCTTGAAATCTTCGATGGCCCGGATGGTTGTCCGGTCCATAATCTCCAGTGTGCAAGGAACTACTCCCGCCGCCATGACGTTCGCCACAGCCTGCGCGGCTGCCGGAAGCTCCAAAAAGGTGGCAAGTATAGATCTGCGGTGCTTGGGGAGAGGCACGAGGCGCACCGTCACACTTGTCACAACCGCCAGCGTGCCTTCAGATCCACAGAGCAAGCTCGTCAGATCGTATCCGGCTACGGACTTGTGTGTTCGGGCGCCCGTCTTGAATATCTCGCCCCCGGAGGTCACGGCTTCGAGGGACATAAGATAGTCGCTCGTCACTCCGTATTTTATTGCCCTCAATCCGCCTGCGTTTTCGGCAACATTACCACCGATTGTGCATACCTTGATGCTTCCCGGATCGGGAGGATAGAGCAGTCCTGCTTTCTCGGCGGCGGCGGCGAGCGAGGCCGTGACAACTCCCGCCTCCACTGTCGCAGTGAGGTTCCCCGGGTTGACTTCGGCGATCCTCTTCAACCTCGAAAGATCGAGGACCACGCCGCCTGTGATCGGCACGGAACCCCCCGAAAGCCCGGTCCCAGCGCCTCGTGGGACAACGTGGAATCCAGACTCGTTTGCTAGCTTGAGGACTTCCGCGATCTGGTGGGCATCTGCGGGGCACACCACTGCGTCAGGAAGGCTCTCGACGTGCTGAGAATCATAGCCGTAGCAGATGCGGTCCTCAATGGACGTCAGCAGGTGCTCTCTGCCCGCTATTTCGGCGAGGCTTTGCAAATCGACTGGCTTCATAGATCGCTGTGTGGGCTGGAGGAAATGATGAACGCGTTCCCCAAGTGAGATGCCACTCTAAGGCGTTCAAAGACGCAAACCGGGCGGCGGACCAAAATCTCAGACGTCCGCTCTTTGGTACGGGGTAACGCACCCAAAGCATTATATCACAAAACGCAGCGTTGTTGAAACGGGTAGTGGCCTTAGGCCACGTGATGTTTAGTTGTCAGAGGGTTGGGAACCAGAATAGATGGAGGTAATGCAATGGAACTGATTCGAGAACAACTATCCTGTCTCAACCCGGAATGTGAATACTATGGCAAG
>JACPPP010000325.1 GCA_016190935.1 Armatimonadota bacterium
GAGGTTATGACTGACAAGGCTAATATGGAGGTGGAGGCTCCTGAGTCCGGGATACTGCGTAAGATAGTGGTAAAAGAGGGTGAGACTGTTCCTGTAAAGGAGCTGATTGCCGTAATAGGGGGTGCAGATGAGAAGATAGACGATCTTCTCGAAGGCCAGGATGGGAAGACTGAGGCTGTTCCTGCTGATGTCACTCCTGCCTCTGCTGCGGTGGAGACTCTTGCTCCTTCTGCTGTCCAGCCCGCCCAGGGTCGGGTGATGGCCTCTCCAAGAGCCAAGAAGGCTGCATCAGAAAGAGGGATAGACATAGCATTACTTGCAGGCAGAGGGACAGGTCCCGGAGGCAGGATAGTGGAGTCGGATGTGCTTGCACTTGCGGAACAGGCTGTTGTCTCGCCTCGCACTACCCCGCTTGCAGAAAAGATAGCTGCGGAGCTTGGAGTGGATCTTTCCTCAGTTGCCGGCACTGGGCCTGGAGGCAAGGTAGTAAGAGATGATGTGGTAAAAGCTGCATCTCCTGCCCCTTCCGTCCCATTGGAGGCAGCGGGGATAGGAAAGAGCATACCATTTTCGGGTATGCGTAAAGTGATAGCAGATAGGATGAGCCAGTCTAGCTTTACTGCTCCACATGTCACACTTGTCTCAGAGGTGGATATGACGGAGTGCGTGAGTATGAGGGACCAGCTTCTGGTAGAGATGGAGAGGAAGTATGGGGCAAGGCTCAGCTATACAGCCATAGTAGTAAAGGCTGCCGCGCTTGCAATACTTGATCATCCGATCATCAACTCCTCTTTGGTGGAGAACAGGATAATAATCCACGACAGGATCAACATAGGAGTGGCAACAGCCCTGGATAACGGGCTTATAGTCCCGGTAGTAACAGATGCCGATAAGAAGCCGCTTCATCAGATATCCTCAGAGATAAAGTCACTTGCAGACAAGGCAAGGGGAGCCGGACTATCTAAAGAGGAGATGAGTGGAGGGACATTTACGGTGTCCAATCTGGCCCAGTATGGGGTGGACATCTTCAATCCTGTGATAAACCCGCCTGAGAGCGCGATACTTGGAGTGTGCAGGATAGTTGAGAAGCCTGCGGTAGTGGATGGTAAGATAGTGGCAAGGCAGAAGATGAACCTTTGTCTGTCGTTCGACCACAGAGTGGTAGACGGCGCCCCAGCCGGAGCATATCTTGCCAGAGTATCTGAAATACTCCAGTCACCTTACCTGCTGTTTGTTTGAATGATGACTAAAGAGAGAAGCAATCGCCTGTTCGGGCGGTGTGACGTGCATGTACACACGCGGCTGTCCCCGTGCGGGCTGGAAGAAATGACACCGGAGGCAGTACTGCAGGCAGCAGCAGATCATGGTATAGAATATCTTGGCATCTCGGATCACATGCATCCGTTTACGGACATATCCATCCTCGACCGGAACAGGCGGGAGTTCGGAAGCTCGTTCGGAACGATGGACATCTATATCGGCTGCGAAGGAGAAGTTCTGTCAGTCGGACGGACCTCGATAAGCGAAGAAGTCATCGAGAAGTGCGATTACATAATCCTGGCAGCAAATCATTTCACGGAGTCTTATATCAGCCAGCCGCTAGGGAGTGGCAGGGAGGAAGTTGCCCGACACTTCCTTGATATGCTGATGTACGCTGTAAGCCTGGAGTTTGTGGATGTGATCGCTCACCCCCTGTTTGTTATGCCCGACACCTACGATCCTCTGTCGCCGGCATTACTCACTACTAATGATCTTAAGCCGGTGGTTGATCTGGCCGCGAAGAACCGGATAGCCATAGAGATCAGCCGACGCGCGCTCGCGCCAGAGCAGCGGCCATGCATGCTGGGGTTTTACAGGTTATGCAGGGACGCCGGGCTTAAGTTCTCCATCGGAAGCGACGCGCACAGGCTTAACGATGTGGGAAGGATATATCTGGTTGGGCCTTTGATAACCGAACTTGGCCTGACCGACGATGACATCTGGCTCCCGCCCGGCAAAGCTGGAAGGCAGGGGAAAGTGACGAGTGACAGGTGCCGAGCGTAAAGTTGAAAAGCAAAACCAGGTGGCGCCCGGTTACAGCGTTATGCTGACTTTCGGTATGTCTATGCCTCCTGAACCGCTGAAGGGATGAATGAGAATGAAGGGATGAACCTACGATGGGGAGGGATCCTACGATGGGGAGGGATTTCAAATCCCTCCCCAACATCCCTTTCATCTGTTCTGTGGTTCAGGAGCCACTAATAGAACGAATCGGAATCTTCACGCATCAGAGGGCAATACCTGGTTTCGTGATTAAGAGTTGTGCGTTTTGTACACAATTCAGGCCGTAAGGTCCCAAACGGGCGGAGCTTGACCACATTATCGTGCGCGCCTTGCGCACAAGCTGGCTCAGAAGCGCCTGCTTCCTACATCCTACATCACCGAAGCCGTTTCAAGTGGCACGAATTGTGCAATAGCTCTGTGTGGGATGCTGAGAATACTACCAATCTTATTAGCTTTAACGGTCGCGGCTGTGCCAGCCGTGGGCGCGCTTTTGGGAGACCTGGGAGAGCCGAGCATATCAGGCGCGTTGATCGGCGCGAAGTATACTACGAAGTCTCTGGTCCAGCCGTTTGAGCTGTCGAAGAGCGCCTGGCTGGACAGGATCGGTGTCGGCGTGGCCTCTGCCGTGGACCCAAATCGCGCTGGATTCAGAGTCAGTTTGACTGAGAATCTGGCTGCAGGGCTTCCCGGTACAACCCTTGCAAGCTGGAGCGTTTCCCCGCAGTCCGGCGCCACTTTCGCTTATGTTTACATCGACTTCCAGCCCATCCTCGTGGTTACAGGCAGGACGTACGGGCTCCTGGTAGATCCCGGCGACGACTTGATGTCCGGCTCCGTAGCCTTCAGCCGAGCCACCTTCGGTCGAGCATGGGCCACATCGGACGGCTGGATTACATCCTTTGCTCTGCCACACCCCGTTTGCATCAGAGTCTATGGCACTGTCGTGCCCGAAGGTGCAAGCCTTTCCACGCTTCTGGCCGCACTTATGGGACTCAGCCGAACTGCGCTGAGAAAGAAGTTTTTCAATCTTCGTAAGACAAAAACGCTGTATTTCGACTTTCTGGCACCATTCTTGCAGTAGAGCTTATTTAGGACAGAGAAAACGAGTAACGATGCCGGGAAGGCAAGCTCACTCATAGATCACGGAAAGGTGGTAAACAGGTGAGAAAGGCTATAGTTTTCTGTATAGCCGCGTTTATTGTCGCGTCATCTGCCGTCACCGCAGCTAAGATGCCCAAGGGGTCTTTCCTGATGTCGCCTGTTTCTAATGTGGAACAGTTGGCGAAACAGGTGACTGACGACCCGATTGTGGCCGCGCGCTACGCGAAGTGTTTCAGCATGTCGCGCAATCTGGTCGTAGATTACTTTGAGAAGAATCTCAGGATAGGCAGGCTGAGAAGCGACTTCGAAACTACGATATATGTAGTTTCCGAGAAGGTGGACCTCTCGACCACGACAAAGGTCTTGCAGAAGGGGTCATATGTTTTCGTGGCGCCGGATGGACAGCCGCTTCTTGAGGGAAGAACGGGAAACCCTCTGCTTGACTATCTGCCGCTTCCGATGAAGGTCGGGGCTGCTGTTTCGTCAGGAACAGGCGCCGCAGGACCGGTAGACGCCACGGCGGTCGCAGGTTCGGGACCGGCAGCCGTGGATAATGTTGTTACAAAGGTGCTGAGCTCCAACCCCGTGGAGATCGGGACAGCCGCAACTGTGCTGCCGGTTGGGGAAGTCGCTCCGCTGGCGGTTGTCGGCGGGGCCGCAAGCCTTGAGTCCGTTGTGGACATCGTGGCATCCATGCCAGTCGGCGCTACCGGAGCCGCGTTCGGTGTGCCCGGTATCGGGGTTATACTTCCTCTGGCTGCCGTTGTTGGCGGCGCTGCGCTGGTAGGCGCGGGAGGCGGAGGCTCCGACTCCACTTCATCCCAAGCGCCTGTAGACACTCAGATCCCAGAGCCTGCAACAATGACCATGCTTGCAATCGGAGCCTCTGCGCTGGCTTTGAGACTCCGCAGACGCCGCCGTTAATCCCACCTGACGGCCGGGTTTTCGGACTTCCAGTTATCAAGCAAATAGAGGCGCCGATGCTTCCGTATCTTCGGCTGACGGAGGCATCGGCGCCTTTCGTTTGAAACGCGAAAACAAGTCCTGCCCGGATAAAGCGTGGGCCTGAACGTCTGTGTTCACTCCTGAACCGCTGAACAGATGAATGATATGAACAGATGAAAGGGATGACGGAGAGGGATTTATGGAGATTGACTAATTAACAGGGTAAGTATGTTGTGGCATGTTGAAACACGAAACACACGAAGAAGCTCGAAAGACACGAAAGTCTGGTAAGGTGGAGACTTGGAGAATCAAGCCGCTATCTTACTTAATTCCACCCTTCGTGAACTTCGTGCTTCTTCGCGGACTTCGTGTTTCAACATGATACACCCATTGCAATATACTCGATTAATTCATCAATCTCCATCAAATCCCTCCCATCGTATCATCCCTTCACACCTGCTTCATCC
>JACPPP010000317.1 GCA_016190935.1 Armatimonadota bacterium
CTTTCATAGCTTCTCATACGCATGTTGAGACGCAAATGTTAACTTTCGACAGTACTGATTTGCAATCCGGCCCGGTCTGGCAGCTTAGGAATCTGTGATTCCGGGTGTGTAATCTACTCCTATGCTGCGGAACTAAACTGGCACGAATCCGTTAGTCTTTCCAAAACCTGCCGTTCCCGCAGCATATATCTGCCCTTCCAGGAGGGATAGCATATCCCTCCCGAGCCGTCTGTGATTAAACTGAGTTAGAGCGTCCGATAATGCTGGACCAGTCTCGGTTGCTCCTCTCCTGCAGAAAGGACAGGACCTGAGGTAATGTGGGCAATCCGGCGCGGCCGCCGGGCTTGGTACATTTTATCGCGGCAACTGCTCCCGCGAATTCAGCAGACTCGGCAGTATCGAAACCCGCAGCCAAAGCATAGGCGAAAGCTCCGTGGAAAGAGTCTCCCGCTCCGGTAGTATCCACCACATCGACCGCGAAAGCTTCGCCTCGTCCGCGTTGACAGGCATCTGAATAGACCCACCCGGAGCCGCCAAGGGTAATGACGGCGGTAGTCGGCCCCAGTTCATGTATCAGGTCCAACCCCGCGTCGGTACTGCTGCAGGCCGCCCTTTCCAGAAAATGCCTCGGCGCTATTAGGATATCGACATGTCTCAGCAGCTCGCGGTTTGTCTCACCAGGGATAAGATCGGCCACGACCGGGATTCCGCTGTCCCTTGCAACTTTAGCGGCAGTTAGCGCAAGCTCAGGATATATATTGTCTACCAACAGCACATTCGCTTTTCCGACTGCGGCGGAGTCGAACGAATCGACATGAAACCTGAGATTACACCCGCTCCGATGGAAAATGGTCCGCTCACCGCTGGCGTCGTCAACGAGAATGAAGCTGAAGGGACTTTTGCCACCCTCGATTCTGACCACACCATTGGTTTGCACGTTTTCACTTTCCAACTCAGCGCATATCCGGTCTGCAATTTCATCATCGCCGAGCAGACTTATGAGATCACACTCAGCGCCAAGCCGCGCGCAGGCGACCAGGGCAGTTGCAACCAGCCCGCCGCCCTGTACGCGGTAATCACGAACGCGAGCAGTGCAGCCGTATTTCACTTGCGGGGCGGTGACTAGATAATCGAGACAGCATATTCCGGCGCCGGCGATAGCTATTGGTCCATTTCCAAGTCGATTCATACGAGTGAGTACCTTTCCAGCCTTTTGAGTCGATACTAGCAGGCCCGGCAGCATAAGTCAATATCGCTGAGCGCTGAGTTATGAGTTATGAGTTATGAGAACCATGTCATTCTGAGCGAAGCCAAGTATCTGCTCTGGCACTAGTAGAATCTCAGAAGCCGCACTTGATGTCCTTGTACTTGTCCTTGTTATTGTCTTTGTACATGTCATGTGAGCGTGGAAACGGAAGTTTTCTTCCGATGAATACGAACATATGTTCCGTTTACAACTGAAGTTTTCTTCCATCTGATGGAAAGAAGTCTTCCTATCTGATGTGATGCTTTCCTTTCATGTAATTCTTCTGCTATTTGATAAGGGAAGCCGCACGGGGACGTGCGGGATGCTTCGACAGGCTGAGCATGAGGCCCGGCACGAGACGGGCCGGGGCATCCAACCCACTCGCAACCCATAACTCACAACTCGCAACTCGCAATCGCGCTTGACATAATGGCCGCCTGATGGTAAACATAAGATGCAGAGAGCGGTTCGACCACGAATTGCCTGCGAAAGGAACCACGATATGCCAGATGATTCTCTTCTCGATAAGATCAGACAAAGCCTCGAATTCCTGCCGATGATGGACGTGCACACGCATCTTGTCGGCGGCAACCTGGGAGCGAAAGGGATCCACGACATCCTGCTTTATCACATGGCCATAAGCGACCTCTATTCGGCGGGCTGCCCGAGCGGCTCAAGACTGACGCAGTATCCGGGTTGGCCCACGAAAGAAGAGGCGCACACGCGAATCCGAGAGGCGCTGCCGTATCTGAAGCACGTCCGCAACACCAGCATCTCCTGGGGGATAAGAATGATCCTCTCGGACCTCTACGGCTGGAACCAGGAGATTACTGAAGACAATTGGGAGACGCTGGACGCCATTATACGCGAAAGGGCAGATGATAGGGCCTGGCAGCGCCAGGTAATGAGAATGTCCAACATCGCGAGATACGGCACGGAGCTTGCCAGAAGAGAGGATGGGCAAGATGATGATATACTGCAGTATTCTCTTGAGTGGGGATTCTTCACCCGATGCCAGTGGGGTGAATACGATACTGCTCTCTACGAGCTTGAGAGATGCTGGGGCATGCTTCCTGGACCGCCGACCCCAATAGGTGGGGGTAAGAGACCGGCCACTGAGAGGATTATCCGGACTCTTGATGACGCGCACGAGGCCATAGCCTGGTATGTGGAGCATATCCCGTACGACCAGGTGACGTCGATGGCGACACACGTTTCGACGGACATCGACTTCCGTCCCGTGTCCGATGCGGAGATGCGGGCGGCGCTAGAGAGAAGGGAATCAGCGGGTCCCATGGAGCGGGACGTATACGCGTCCTACATAAACGGAGCTTTTCTGTCGGCTCTGGAGGAGCATGCAGATGAAATAGTGTTCCAGTTCAGCTTCGGCGCAGAACCACTGCCATACGAAACAGCCAGCCGACTGTCGCAGGAGACGATAGTTCAGGTGGCGGAGATGATCGGAAGGCATCCTAAACTCAAGTTCCAGTGCTTCCTATCGAGCCTTCACGCCAACCAGTCGATGTGCACACTGTGCCGTGAGCTTCCGAACCTGTCACTGGCCGGCTACTGGTGGCACAATTTCTTCCCTTCATCAATAAGGAAGGTGATGGAAGAGAGGCTTGACATGCTGCCTGTGAACAAACAGGTGGGCTTTTTCTCCGATGCCTACTGTATCGAGTGGACATACGGCAAAGCCCGGATCGTAAAAGAACAGCTTGCTCGTGTGCTGGCGGACAAGGTCGAAAGCAGACAGTATGACCCGCAGATGGCGGAGGACATCGCAAGGGACGTGCTCCTCGAAACGCCAAAGCGGTTACTTGGAATGGTCGCGGCTCAGGCGTAGCTGCAAATATATATACCTCTCCGCCGGACCGCTTGGCTGCCGATGGCGGCCCCGCTGGTAGCGAGAACGTGTCGGGAAGACCACTATCCTGCTTGATATCCTTGAGGGGTGGGGGAACTCTGCGATGTATCTGGCGGCGGACGCTCCGGAGGCTGCACTTCCGGGATGGTGGGAGCTGCAGTGGAGGCGGGTGGGGGACCTGGCCCGGCGAGGGAAGTCCGTTCTTCTGCTGGATGAGATACAGTATCTCCCTAAGTGGTCAAGGCTGGTGAAGACTGTAGTGGACCAGGTGTATCAGGAGAATCTTCCACTTCACATAGTTATTACCGGAGATTACACAAGCCGCGACCTCATCGGGCTGCTCGAGTTCGTAAGGCGGTTCCCGGACTTCCGCGCAATGATTCTCTGCGATGATCGATACACCGACACCGCGCGAAGGATAGGAATCGACGCCGTGCCCTGGCGCGAATTTCTTTGGAGTGGGCCAGTGTAGTCAGTTTGAATTGCAAACGGGCAACACCTGCATTTGCGATCTCCAGGCGCATATGAGACGGTAGGGGATTCCGCCCTGATAGCTGACCGCTGAAAACTGAAAACTAAGTTAACATAAGTATTATTATCAGACGCAGATTGTAAATTCCTCTTGTTACTCGGCTTGCTGGGCTATGCTCCCCCGATCTTTAGAGCCGCTTTCGGCGGATAAGGCAGCCGAGAGCGGCAACTATAAATGACCCGAGCGCCGGAAGCACAGCCGGCTCCGGAACGTCCAAAACCTCGACGCTGCCCTGCATGCCCTGTACCTTAAACCCGCCCATGTAGGTTCCGTAGTAAGTGAAGGCGCCTACGTGTGTAAAAGTATGCTCGTATGTCGAGCCGGGGGCAAGCTCGGCAGATGCCCAACTCTCATCCTGCCCGGGATCGCTTACTACCGCATAGTCCAGGCTGTTGAAACTGTCCCACGTCCACCGCACGGTGTCGTTGACAAGAACCGTAACCCAGTTCGGTGTGAAGCTGCCGTCCTCCACAGTAACGAACGCTGCGCCCCAGCACGTCGATGCAGCCAGCACGAGCGCCGCCAAAATCGATAATACCCTGATCAATGTGTCGTACCCCTCATCCTCGCATGATGTCGGAAGGCCGCGGCCTCGAACTCAAGGCAGCCAGCCTATCCCATAATGTGACATGCAAGAAACGTGCCAATTGGCGCGATTGGGGGGTTTTGAAACGCGGATTAGACGGATTGCGCGAAAGGGGATGGGGGTTGGGTGTTGGGCGATAGGTCATGGGTCATGGGACATGGGGGAAATGCAAAATGAAAAATACGATGGCCCGGTCCGTTTCGCGCCGGGCCCAATATGCCGCACGTCCCCGTGCGGTGCCTTGCGTGGTAGATAACGACTCGATGGCCGGGGAGATTCCTCCCCGGTCCGGGTGTGGCGGATATTCATCCGCTTGTCCCGTCGGACTGCTTGATGATGGGGTGCGATATCCCCCATGATAGGGGTAGGGAAGGCCGGTTGCCCGGTCTCCCCTCCCTCCGAACCGTGCGTGCGGTTCTCCCGCACACGGCTCTCCGGTTGGTGGTATTACC
>JACPPP010000320.1 GCA_016190935.1 Armatimonadota bacterium
CTGCCCGCATAGGCGGAGATCCGATAAAGGATTAGATGCCCCATGCCCCTTGACCTAACACCCTGCTGACAGCTATTGTTAAGAAGAGACCATGATCCGCCAGATAACAGCTTTAATATTGTTTGTTGCGTCGATGTCTATAAGTACGGCGGCTGAGATGCCGCTCAAGCCCGTGGAAGGCCGGGCGGTGTGGGTCGACGCGAACTCTATTCCCGCCGATGATGAGTCTATGGCCGTCTTCGTCGATTCACTGGCCCAGGCTAACTTCAACGTGCTCCTGTCGGAGGTGATCCGGCGCGGCTATACCATTTACCCGAGCAAACTCGACGAGCAGGACCCTAAGTGGAAGGGCTATGATCCGGTTGCGTCGCTTGTTCGGGAGGCGCATAAGAGGGGTATGGAGGTGCATCCGTGGGTGTGGGTCTTCCGCCAGGGTTACAGCCAGGACAACGGGCCGATATTCCGCGCTCATCCCGATTGGTTGGCCGTCAATAAGTGGGGTGAGACCCTGTCCGCAAACGGTGGACTCTGGGTATGCCCTTCGATTCCCGCGGCCAGGGACTATCTTCTGTCGCTTTTCAAAGAGTTGGTATCCACCTACAAGGTGGACGGCCTTCATCTCGACTACGTACGCTTCGAAAACCAGTTCCCGGCGCCGTACTGCTACAATTCTACTTGCAGAGACAAGTTCAAGGCCGAACACGGTGTCGATCCTCTGGAGATAGATTCTCTGAGCGAGACGCAGGTGACCTGGCACCTGTGGCGGGAGGATTTGGTGAACACGTTTGTCCGGCAGGTGAACGCGGAGATTCGCGCAATCAACCCGGATCTCAAGATATCGGCAGCAGTCGGTTCGTTGCCCGACAGCGCAAGGGAGAGCATTCTTCAGAACTGGCCTCACTGGGTTGACAACAAGTGGCTGGACTTTGTTACTCCGATGGCTTACACGAACAGCAGCGACAAATTCCGCAAGATGCTGTCGGCGGAGAAGATCGCGGTCGGCGACCGTACGATAGTTATGCCCGGCATCGGCCTTCACACACATCCGACATTGGAGCTTACGCTGGAGCAGATTGGGATTGCGAGAGAATTGAGCACAAATGGGGCAACACTGTTCGCTACCGCGCACTTAAAGCCAGGGCTCGCGCAGGCGCTTGCCTCCGGGCCTTTTCCCAACAAGTCCGAAGTCCCGTTCAGGAAGCCGGGTGAACGGGTGAAGACGCTGCTTGAGTCGGCTCTTGAGGTGTTCAGTAGCGACCCCGACAGGGCGGCGTCTTATCTGGACGACGCATCGAGCCTTCTCGGCTACCTTGTCTATCTGCAAACCGATGTTGGTTACGTTCAACCTTCACGCCCGCCCATATTTATTCCGGAGACTGTTCTTCCGATGCCAACTGCTGAAGTTGTGGCGACAGCCTCCGCTCCGGTGATAGACGGACGTCTGGACGACCCGGTCTGGGCATCCGCAAGGTCGTTCGGAATAATCCATACCGAGATGGGCAACCCCGCGCCGGTCGAAACCGAGATCCGATTAGCCTATGACAGCACGAGCCTCTACATAGCTTACGAATCCAAAGAGCCCACAATGGACCGTTTGAAGGCCACAGTCACGAAACGCGACGGCCCGACATTCTACGACGACTCAGCAGAGATATTCCTCGACCCCTGGAACAAGAGGCACGAATATTACCAGTTGGCGGCCAACACGCTCGGAACCCAGTTCGACGCAAAGGTCAACAACGCGGGCGTCAACCTTGAGTGGCAATCCTCAGCCGCAAAGAGCGAGGATGGCTGGACTATGGAGATAGCTATTCCCTTCTCATCGCTCGATGTGAAACGGCCCGCTCCGGGGGACATCTGGGCCGCCAATTTTGGGCGTAACCGCTGGGTTACGCGCGAGCCGCAGTACCTCATCTGGTCCGTGCCATACGGCAGCTTCCACCGGCCAGAAAGGTTCGGCAGCATAGTGTTCAAGTAAGATGCTTCCAGTGAGTGATGTGTGAACCACAGATTGCGCAGATTAACGATCCTGGCAGTCGCCTTGTAATAATGAAGCGCCTTTTCCTATGCAGCCCCGGCAGTAAGTACGCCGGGTTCATCATATCGCCAGAGGCACATCCTTCATCTCCTCATTCCCTTCAGCGTCTCAGCGTGATTTCGTTTACGAGAAAGCTGGTATTACTGCCTGTTTTTCTTCCTCCAGGTAATAATATCTTATGCCGAGGCCTGTTTCCAACGATAATTTAACTAGAGTTGCGGAAAAAGATCAATGGCGCACATGCGCGCATTCGCAGTCGGCAATAACATAGCAAGGAGGTCCTGATGCAGCTACTGGACCTGAATCTCATTGATGCCACATCCGGCCAGCCTCGAAAAACGTTCTACCAGGAGACGCTGGAGGAACTGGCCCAATCCATAAAGGAGCGGGGGGTGCTCGAGCCGATCGTCGTCCGTCCGGTCCCGGGCGGCAGATATCAGATTGTGATGGGCGAACGCCGCTACAGGGCAAGCAGGATGGCGGGGCTGACACAAATACCCGCTATCATTCGTGAACTCTCCGATGAGGATGCGACAGCCGACGCGCTGCTTGAGAACTTCCAGCGCGAGGATTTGAACCCGGTCGAACGAGCCAACGCTGTGCAGCAACTGCTGACTTTCATGAGCATGGATAGGTGTTGCAGGACGCTTGGCGTGGCGGAGTCCACACTTCGCCGCTACCTGGAAATCCTGGACTTGCCTGACTCGATACAGCGGGAGTTGGCGAACAGGAGCGACGAGGACGATAGTTCATTCCTCGAGGGGCATGCCCGGCTGCTCAAGGCCTTCTCGGGGGATGAAAAGACCCAGCTCAGGCTCGCTCAAAAGATCAAGGCTGAGCATTTATCGATAGACGAGACTGCGAAGCTGATCGACGCTATAAAGGAGATGCCTGAGAAAGCTGAGGCGTTCTTCCGGGTCCCACTCAACGTGACTCAGGAGATACTGCGACATGCCGGAAGAACCAGGGAACGCAGGAAGCCGTTCAAGCCGCAGACTGCCGAACAGCACTTGAAGCAGGTGTTCAAGTTATCAGCAGCGGTGATGGACTTGCTGGACGACAGGATTGTGCATTTTCTTTCATCCGAGCAGATGAACCAGCTTCTCTCGGATACATCGGAGCTTGCCGAGGAGGTAGAGAAGTTCACAAGCGCCGTGCGGGTTGCACTGCGGAAGAACGAGGACGGCTTCAGAGAGGTCTACATCCACTGTCCACTTTGCGGGCGGATAGAGCTGATCGGGAGCATGCGGTGCGGAGTCTGCTGGACCGTACTCCGGCGATGCTACGACTGCGGCTACTACGACCAAATGTATCAGCGCTGCGGAGTTACTGCGGATTACGTCTACATGTCCGAAGCGGAGTCTCCAGACGAGAATTCTGCCTCCTATAAATGCGAACATTACAAGCCCAGGTTTGAAGCAAAGGCTGCGTAGGTCAGTGAGGCAGCTTAAAACGAAGTTTGGCTGCCGGACTAGGGCTCGAACCTAGGACCTACTGATCCAGAGTCAGTCGCTCTCCCAACTGAGCTATCCGGCAGCGTGTGGCCTCACGCTCAAATTATAGCATGCTTTGTGCTGATCGGTCAATGCGGTAGCGCAAAAATGCTTTGTGGCGTACGTGATGCTTTGTGCCGTTTGATCGCAGCATTTCAAGCATGTGGTACGGGCTGTATTCTTCGGTCACTGTGTCCTGAGTCTCGTAAATAGGAGAAAGACAGTGACACAATCAATCAAACTTTCAGACGCTATAGTTGAATACGTCAACTATATGCGGCTTGAGAGGGGACAGACGCCCGGTACGGTGGTACAACGGGGCATCAGGCTCAGACACTTCGGCAAGTGGCTTGCAGAGGAACAGAACATGTTCGATCCGCTTGTGAAGCAGATTCAGCTAAGCCACATTCGACAGTTCATAGGGTATCTGGTAGACGAAAGAAGCATCTGTGCGACAACTGTGAGGGGCTATCTTGAGAGCCTGCGTGCGATGTATGGCTATCTTCTGGAATACAACTATGTAGAAGACAGCCCAGTCCACAGGATACGCATGCCAAAGCGAAACGCTCCTAATAGAGAGCTTGTTTCCAATGAAGAGTTGGTAAGATTCTTCGAGGCTACAGAGCTTATACAACCTGCGCGAAGGGCAATTCAAGCCAGAGCAATACTCTCTGCTTATGTCTATGCCGGACTGCGTTCTGCGGAGGTGAGAGGCATCAAAGTCGATGACGTATCCTTTAACGAAGACGGCTGCTTTGTTGCCGTCCGTCATGGCAAGGGGGATAAACGCAGAGTCGTTCCCGTCCACCGGGAAGCAGTGCCTCACTTTCGAGCATGGCTTGAAGAGAGAGGAACAGTTCTGCATAACTATCTGTTTCTTGTGGACAAGAGAAGAAGGCTCGGCCTTTCTGCTTTGATCCATCTGTTTGATGAGATCAAGTTCCTTGCAAGGGTTGACAGGCCGGGTCTCAAGCCTCATGCTCTGAGGCACAACTATGCCACTCGAAAGCTAAGAGACGGGGTAAATCTCTATCACATATCCCAATTGTTGGGGCACGCGAACATACAGACTACCATAAACTACCTGCATGGAGACCTCGCGCAGCTTACGGAGGTAGCTCAAAAAGGAGGTCTGTTCGGGTAAGATCAACAATCAGTACTGTCGAAAGTTCTGTAACTAACATAATTGCATAGAGCGTATAGAATAAGAAGTCCAGGATCGCACATCGTCTGCGAGCCAGAACTTGA
>JACPPP010000321.1 GCA_016190935.1 Armatimonadota bacterium
AGGCATCCTGAGCCTGTCGAAGGGTGCCGTCTACGAAGCGCCGCACCTTTCGTGCTTCGACACGCTCATCCTTCGACAAGCTCAGGATGGCTCAAGATGCGGCGTATATTGCTCACGCCGGTTAAAAACGATGCTCCTGCCGGGCTGGTCAAACAGGTTGACATTGCCCACATTCAGAGTGTAGACTTCAACTACGCAGATGCTGGACGGCACGCCTGCAGGTCAGTATGTCTATGCCTCCTGGACCGCTGAAGGGATGAAGTGAGAATGAAGGGATGAACCTACGATGGGACGCTTTGAGCCCCTATTGCATGACAAGTAAGGCGGACAACGAGTAATGAAGACAGTATTGATCCTGATCGCTGTGACAATGGTTGCGGCTACGGTCTGCAACGCGGGAGCGAAAACGGCTGACGGATACGAGGGCGATCACATCGGTTGGCGGGCGGATTCGTCAATGGCCGGCAAGCCGGTGGATATTGCGCCGTGGACCTATATGTGGCGCGCTGACAGGGCGGTCCAGGAGAAACCGGAAGCGTATTTCATCCCACGGCGTCTCGACCGGATAGACAAAGTCTATCGGACAGCTCACGATGCGCTGCCAGAGGATAAGCTGAAAAGCATATATTATAATATGCCTGATTTGCTAACACCGTTGCTCCCGCAACCGAAAGGCCGGATGCTGGCTGGGCTGCTGTGGACAGGAGGCCTGGTGGACTATCGAGTAGAACTGCACTGGCCGGCGGATGTTGGGGCGATCCCTTCGCCGGAAGCGATGGAGGTTCGGGTCTATCCCAGTTCGTTCGGCTGGTTTGGCTGGACGGTGGACAAAGTTCTCAGCGGTCCTGAGATATCAAGAGATCGGCGCATGTGGACGTACATGAGCGACCCCACTGCGAAAATGGACTCGGGTTATAGTGCCCGTGTTCCTGCGGCTACGGAGATGGTCGCGGTCTTCCATGAAGATGACAGGCCCGGTGCTAAGAGCCTGTTTCAAAACCAGGCTGGGTGGACTCGGCGGCTTCGGCATCCTTCGACAGGCTCAGGATGCAGTCCGAAGCAACGGAACGGGCTGCCGAGATCCGGTTTTGAAACAGGCTCTAAGTCGATTGTGCCTACTATCCGGGTAGTCGGGCCAAGTTTGGGCGTATGGAAGCGGATGGATGTGGAAATCGAATGGGGATTCCAGGCTGGAAAGAAAAGGGACTTCGACGGCCGGCTGGAGCCATATATGGCAATGATCGGTCCGGTTGCGCCCTTGGCGGGGGACAAGGGCACTACGATGACGGGTGAGCACAAGTGGCGATCGCGGGTTGCGGGTGATAACGCGAGACGAGGTATCGTCGTGCCGCTGCTTTACTCTCCCGACAGTCGTCCGGGCTTGGACAGCCGGATTACTATTTGGAGCGAGAAAGCTGGTTTCACGTTTCGCGTCAGCGATCTGGACAACGGGCCGATTTACATCCCGGAGCACGGTGTCTTCGTTACCAAAGCCGGCAGCGGACAGACTGCGCGGCAGTTTGTGAAGGAATTGTCGACTAAGAACCTCAAGAGTGTCCGGCAGATGACCCGCGAGCATCGTGAGGCCGGCTCATGGGAGGAGCTTATGCAGGAGGTCCGGCTGTGGACACGCCCGGAAGGGACCGCTCCGCCGCCGTTTCCGAAGGTGCGGGACCCTGCAATGGATGTGCAACTGTCGGATGAGCGCTGGACTGACGCCTGGCGCGCAGCCTCGAATCAGTTGCGAGGCAAGCATATGTGGGGAGGGCTGGCGTTCGAAGTGGGGCGAGTGGCCCACGAAATGGATATGGTGGGTCTGCACGAAGAGGCAGACAAGGTATATGAGCATTTCCTGAAGGTACCAGGTGCGAAGTCGGACGGTGATTACACAGACGGTGATGGAGCACTGGAGTGGGCGACGTCTATGAGACACGACATGGGTTACAGCCATGATGGGACGCACGCCTCGACGGGCAGACTCCTTTTTGCTATGGCGGAGCGTTATTTCCTGACGGGTGACAGGGAGTGGTTCCAACGAAACCGTGTCCGGCTGCAGGCGGCGGCGGACTGGATTATCCGGCAGCGGACACTCTACATGAAGGACATTCCCAACCGGAAGGATATCTTCGTGGCAGGTCTGATGCCACCGTGCATGCTGGGTGATTATGCTATTCCGTCCTGTGACTGGCATTGGTATTACGTAGACAATGCATTGTCTGTGCAGGGACTCCAGCGTTTCTCTGACGCGTTGATGGAGTTCGACCCAAAAGCAGGCCGGAAGTATCGCAAGGAGGCAAATGCGTTTCATAAGGACCTTCGCCGGGCGGTGGAACGGGAGGCGGCGCTGTCGCCGGTGCGGCTCGGACGTGACGGCATGTACCGCAGCTATATTCCAAGAATGGCGTATGCCCGGGGCCTGACCGGCCCGGAACTGGGCGCTCCCCAGTTTCCGGACTGCGATCTCTTCGTAGGGGCGCTGCCATTGGCTGAACCATTCGCTGCACTGGACGCTGGCGATTTTCGCATGGTCGATACCTTGGATGTGATGGAGGAGTTGGGAACATCTGTCAGCGCCGTGCGAGAAAGGGAAGAAGCACGCAAGAAAAAGGGCCATCCCACGGATGATGCCTGGTTCTGGCACCCTTACGTGATCTTGCCTAAGGCCTCGCACAATGCCAATATATACCTGCTGCAAGACGACGCGCCGAACTTCCTGCGATACTGGATGAACTCCTATGCGTCGATGGTGGGGGCGGATGGAAAACTATGGGAGCATTGGCATTTGGGCAGCTATGACGAGTGCAGCGCTCCAGACAACGGGACTGCGGGCTGGTTCATAGATAACTTCCGCAACATGTTGGTTATGGAGGAGGGCCGGTCCCTGTGGCTGGCGCGGGCCACACCTCGGTCCTGGCTGCAACAGGGCAAGAGGATTGCCGTCAGGAACGCCCCAACCTACTTCGGAACCCTAGCGTATGAGATTGTCTCGGATGTGGACAACGGTACGATCACCGCCACCATCGAAGTACCGGATCGCAATCCGGTTGGGAGCATGATTCTGCGACTCCGCCATCCCGATGCCGCGCCGATCAGGGGGGTGACCGTCAACGGCCGTCCTTGGAAGGGGTTCAAGCCCGACAATGAGATCATCAAGTTAACAGGATTAACGGGAAAGGTTGCTGTTGTCGCTAACTACTGAATCCCTCCAGACGTTTATGATAGTATTCCTGATCCAAAACACGCAGAACAGGAATATGAAGGCTGTCCAGTTAAAGCTTGACGAATTGATCCGTGCAATCAAAGGAGCACATACCGGCCTGGTCGATCTTGAGGATCTCTCGGATGATGAACTCAATCGCCTCAAGGAATATTTCGCGAAGCTTTCGGGTGGTGAGGCTGCAGTCGAAGAAGAGATAAAAGAGGAACGAAAGTGACGCATAAGATTGCCTGCTCCTCAAGCAATTGGTATTACAAATCTTGTTCCTGATCCTGCCTTTGCCCTGCTCGACGTCTCGCGAACCTTGACTTTCTGACCCGGCGGTGATATACATGGGATGTTTATCGGCAACTTGCCACAAGAAGTGGCGGAATCTCTCGTATAAAAGGAGTAAAACGTGAAGAAAAAGCTAGTTTTGATCCCGATTGCCTCTCTTGTTTTTGTCACCGCAGGCGGACTGGTGACAGGTGATGTTCATTCGGCCCAGTATAAAGGGTCGGCTACGTGCAAGATGTGTCACAAGGCTATGAACAAGGAGATCGTAAGCGGTTACGAAACCAGTGCGCACCCCAAGGCTATTCAGAAAGCGGATGCTGCAAATGCGATCGTTGCAGACTTCTCCTCCAACACGGCGTTCACGAAGGACAAAGTTGCCTATGTCCTGGGTACAGGGCGAAACGAGCAGGCCTATCTGGACGCCAATTTTCAGGTTCTTCCGGCGATTTGGAATGTCAAGTCGAAATCGTGGACGGCTACTAAAGCGGTCGATGGCAACACGCAGTGCGTTGGGTGCCATGTAACGGGTTTTGACGCGGCTAACAAGACGCATAAGGAGATGGGTGTGGGCTGCGAGTCCTGTCACGGCCCAGGCAGTGACCACACAGGCGGTCCGAGCAAGGCTAATATTGTCAACCCCAAGAATCTGACCGGCGCAAAGAAGGCTATGGTCTGCGGACAGTGCCACTCGGTAGGAAAGGACACGACCGGCAACTTCGCGTTTCCGACGAACTTCAGACCGGGAGACGACCTGACCAAGTCGTTTGTCGATGCCAAACCGACCAGCCCGGGACGGAATCAGCAGTACTCTGAGTGGATTCAGAGCAAGCATGGACAGATGGGGCTCGATTGCACGACCTGCCACGACCCTCACAATACAACCGGGATCAAGCCACAGTTGAAGAAGCCGATAAACGAGCTTTGCCTTGGCTGCCATGCGGGAACGGTCAAGGACCTTGCAACGCACGCTCCCGGAGCTCCGGCAGATGCAACCTGTGCGACCTGCCATATGCCCGAAGGTCAGCACACCTTTAAAACACCCGCCAAGTAAACGGGACCGGGCGCCCGGTGCCGGGTGTTGGGTCATGGGTCATGGGTCATGGGTCATGGTAAGACCCCATAATGGGTGGCGGTCTCTCTCCCCGATGGGTGGCGATCTCCGAATATCTCCGAATCGCCACCCATCGTTAGTGGAGGAATCATCGAGAGCCGGGAGACGGGGAAAGATGTGGAGAACCTGGAGGCGTTGAGAGAGTAGCGAGCAGTGGGGCGATGAGCACGTAGCTTTTGAAACGCGGATTGCGCGGATTGGACGGATTGCGCGGAAGGGCTGTAGATGATATGCTTGGCTATAGACTGAGAGTTGGTCTTATACCAGCTATCTTACGATCATAAAGTACATTTTGCAGTCTCCACCATCCGCGTTATCCGTACAATCCGTGTAATCCGCGTTTCTAGAGGCTAGAAGAAGCGCAACACAATCACTCATGATAGACTTACAGATACACATCCCGAACCATCAGACACCGACCCCGATAATCTTCACCTCCAGCGGCGCGAGTTCGATCTCTAACTTGTCCGCGATTCCCACCGCGCCGAGAGGCCGGCCACGCTCGAAATCGCTCCAGTCTGTAATTTCGTACTTCTGACCGAAGGATAGCTCCAGTTCCGGTTCATCCAGTGGGAGAGCAATCGTCCTCTCCGCTTCCGTTGGGTTCACGAGCACCAGAAACCCCTTGCCGTCGATGATGTGCCCGGAACCATCTACATTCTCCCCGTCCGGGAAGCCCAGAATGTGCTGGTAGACCAGGAAGTACTCTTCGAACCTCTTCCGCCAGGCGAACATCTTGCTCAAAAACTCCATGAACACCGGCTTGGCCTGCTTAAGGTCGATGCTCGCCCCGGCCTGCGGAACTCCATAGGCAATCATGCTCATCTCGGCATGTATCAGTTCCCTGGACGGGCGTTTCGTCAGGTTTTCCTCACCCGCATCGATCCAATTAACCCCGTACCAGCTCGGTGAAATCGCGCGGTAAGGATGCTCGAACGTCATCTGGTACATCTGCTGCCGCTGAATCAGCTCACTCTTTACAGTGGGGAACTTGTAGGTATCCGAGACCTGTTCCTGGTCGAGCGATGACAGCCGGTGGTTGTCGTAAGGAAGGTTGAACCCAATGACCAGCGCGTCGGGCCGGGCTTCGTGCACCTGGTTCACGAGCTCCGCAAGGCGCTTCAGCGCGCGGACCTCAAGCTCGTGCTGGCTTCTGTGCTCGTGGTTCTGCGCGGTGCAAACAGGGATATTCCAGTCGCCGCCGTCCCAGTAGATCACTCTTGCATTGTAACGGGTGACAAGCTCAAGAAAGCGGGCTTTCACGTAGCTGAAATACTCCGTCATCTGACAGACGGCGTGAGCGGAGGACTTGCCGGATGTCTTCGCAGGGTTAAGCCATTCGGGATGCTCCTCCTCCACATTCGATTTCCAGTAGTTGGAGCTGAACGGATTGACCCAGTAGCCCATATCCAGGCCGCATTCCCTTGCGCGCCGAGCGACCTCGTCCAGGCCGTTCGGAAACTTCTCCCTGTCGGGAGAAAGAGGCCACCCGGCCTCCCAACCGAGATCGAGATGCAGGACATCGTAGAACCCCTTGCGACAGATGAGGTCGAGATAGTCCAACAGCAGGTTTCGGTCATAGTTCGTGCGCAGCGGAACATCGTGCTTCAGGGTTATGAACCACGTGTTCCATGAGACCGGAACCGGCTTCTTGCCCACGGCACACCAATTCTCTTCCAGGAACTCCCTGTAGCGTTTGAAGCCGATCTCGGGGGGACCCGAGTAGGCCCCCATAACGGCAGGCCCGGCGGCAAACCCTTCCGTAAGCGGCGTATACTCTTTCTGGCTCATAAGAAGGCCGGAGGGTCGGTCGAAAGTCTCACTGCCGAGCAGGTTTGCGGTGAAGAAGAAAAGCCCCTCATCGAGGGACCAGATTGCGAGCAAAGCCCGGCTTCGGTCGCCATAGTCGAAGCGTTTGCCGGGTTCCACCGTGCTCGCAGCATCCGGCTCCACGTGGACGTTGTCTTCGCCGCCCGGATATTTCTCAGGATAGCGCGAGACGGGCGCAACGCCTTCAACGGTCTCCTTAAACCTCAAGTGTTCCAGGGTTACCTGCTCGACCACCCAGCCCGGAAGGTTCGTCGGTGGAATGTCCAGCCACTTGCGCATGAAGTTGCGTACAGCCTGGGCTTGATAGACCACCGAGACCCGCAGCGCCGCGCCTGGGCCGGGGATGGATATCCCCGGCCATCGAGTGTCCTCAAGCCTCGTCTCCAAATCTATCTTCAGGGTCCATTCCTTCCCGTCTTCGCCGGTAATGGAATGACCGATATATGAGAAGTCCCTGAACGAAAGCTCGCGGCGCTCTCCATCCCGGGCGAGGACCAAGGCGAATTCCTCCATCGTCTCCACCAGATACTCCTCGCCGCTCACACTGTGCGCAAGCGACGTCGTCCCAATTCTGCCGCCTACGCAGTAGATCCTCCGCGTCAGCCACTCGTTGCCAATCTCGAATGTCCAGCCACCGGGCATCTCTCGCTCATAACCGAACGCCCCGGCCATTCCCGCCTCAGACACAGGCTCACCTCCGCTACTCTTACCATTTGACGGTATTCCCCAAAAGCAGCGGATTATCCTCCGGGAATGAGCGATGAGGTAACAGGTAACAGGTAACAGGTAACAGGTAACAGG
>JACPPP010000322.1 GCA_016190935.1 Armatimonadota bacterium
AGGCATCCTGAGCCTGTCGAAGGGTGCCGTCTACGAAGCGCCGCACCTTTCGTGCTTCGACACGCTCATCCTTCGACAAGCTCAGGATGGCTCAAGATGCGGCGTATATTGCTCACGCCGGTTAAAAACGATGCTCCTGCCAACACCCGCTGGATGGTTGACGGAAGCGCGTAAATGTGCAATACTATGCAGTCGCAATTCTGAAGAATAGTGGAGGAAACCCAATTTGGGCGACAAGTTTCGACTCTCGAGGCTAGTCAGAACGGCCGCCTCTGAGATATACATCGTCTGGGAGGAGGATAGGCGCGTAGGTCAGATACATCTGCACTATGCCCACGATACTATCCACGCCACGGTGATCCTGGAGGCAGACCTTTCTGTTACTGATGAAGAAGGTCTGCTCGAGCAGATTGACGAGGATATTGTCTCTTCGTACCTTCCGAGTTTCGAACGGGAAGACCTGCTTGTGACCATATTCCGCGGCGAGGAGACAAACTCCTTCAGCTATGCCCCGGATGAGCTGGACGATCTTGGCGACGCAGGGGACTGACTCCCGCTGCGCCACAATTCGGCCCAGATTATACGCTAGCAGGCATCGGCATCCTTCGACAGGCTCAGGATGCGTAACAATCGGCTCGGGATGCGGTCCAAAGCAACTGCTGATGCTCGCGCAAAATCCGGGTTGATTCGTGATATTCGGGTTAAGTAAGCAGTGCGCCTTGGGGTACATGTCAGGATAGCAAAAGGGCTTGCGGCGGCGATTGGGGCAGCCGAGCGGCTGGGCTGCGAGGCGATACAGATATTCTCCAGCAATCCGAACTCCTGGAGGATAGGCGTAATCGATCCAAGCTCTGCCGAGGCGTTTCGGGCCGGGGTCGAAAGGCTCGACATCAGACCCGTTGCCCTGCACACTCCATATCTTCTGAATCTTGCGTGGTCGAAAGACTCCATCTGGCATCCGAGTTGGCGCTCGCTTGCCTCTGCACTGGAGCGGGCGGAGACGCTGGGCGCGGATTATGTAGTTACGCACATCGGCAGTCACGGCGGCGCGGGATTCGATGCGGGGGCGTACCGCGTCAAGGATGCGGTCTCTCGTGCTATTGATAAATCGCCGGGTTCGGCCGTAGTGCTTTTGGAAGGCGGGTCGGTCTCCGGCAATACCATCGGATCGACTATTGAAGAACTCTCGGCGCTCCTCAAGCTGTTGGAGGACCATCGCGAGCGCGTAAGTATCTGCCTCGACACGGCGCACCTCTGGGCGGCGGGATACGATATCTCCTCAGCAGAGGGGGTAGACCGACTCCTTTCGACGGTCGAGGGCGCGATGGGTCTCTCGCGCCTCCGGCTTTTACACTGCAATGATACTCAAAAAGAGCTCGGCTCCCACATAGACCGGCACTGGCACATAGGACAGGGCCGGATAGGAATCGAAGGCTTCCGTGCTTTCGTGAACCACCCCGCGCTCAAAGACGTCGGCGGAATCGTCGAAACACCGGAGATGGAGACTGGGAAGGATGTGGAAAACCTGGAGGCGTTGAGAGCGCTGCGAGCAGCGAGCAATGAGCGATGAGCGATGAGTGGGGTGCGCACTTGACCAGCAGTGCTAAAAAGGTGGTAGGATATGTTGTATGCTGCTGACTGATCCTTACCTGACAGATCAACTTATTCCGTATATAGGCAACAAACGGGGCTTCAGGCATTTTCGGACCTTCTGGCCAGGATTCGCGCGAAGTTCATTTTGGTCAGCTACAGCACCGACGGCATAATGCCTGTCGAAGATCTGCTAAAGGCGCTAGCCGAACAGGGCCGGCTGAGCGTGCTGACAAGGCGCTACAAGAGATACAGGGTGAGCAGCCAGCGTCCTTCTCCCAGATATCATACCGTTGAGTTCCTGGCCATAGTAGATACTTCGATGCGCTCCGCGCCTTACTGTGCAAAGCAGGCACTAGAGAATATCAAAACCCTGAAGGAAACTGGCCAACAAAGGGCGAAGACCTAAAGGGTAGGCATGTAGGCGAGCCGCTTCGATTAAAGGTGTGCTAAGACTTCGATTACGTAGTGGAGTCGCACTATTGGTTCTTTGAAACGCGAATTGCGCGAATTAAAGCGAATGACACGAATGGTTCAGGTTGGAAAGCTGTACTTTCTGTACAGGCTGTGGGGCTTTGATCGCCGGGGAGATTCCTCCCCGGCGCACGTGTGGCGGACATCCGTCCGGCCCCCAGCCCCTAACCCCCTTTTCGCGTTATTCGTGCTTCTTCGCGGCATTCGCGTTTCAGAGACCCAGCGCTATGGCCGGTCCAAACACAACTGATATAAGAAAGAAGGAGGAACAATGAGATTAGCAGCTTGTATCTCGGTAGCCCTGATAGCTGCCATCTGTGCCGTGCCTGCAACGGCCGACAGAATCATATTTGCCCCCACGGGCAACGTCCTCGGTCTCGGCGAGATTAAAGCAGAGGGCGCTTTTAGTCCGTCGAATGACGACGCAAAAGTCTACTGGCTCAATGTTGGGCTGCCGCGTTTGGAACTCAGCGGAATAAGGTTTGAGAATGGTGGCAGTTTGGTAGGAGCAGATAACGAAAACGTCGCAGGGGTGGAGCTTGCCGTTCTCCCTGAGACTCCAATTACACCCGGAATTGGGGTGGGTGTCTGGGATATTACGGATGAAACAATAGAAGGCAGAGGCTATTACCTGGCGGTGTCCAAGGGAATTCCGCTCACACGCCAGCTCCCTCTGCCGTTGAGTGACATTCGTTTGCACGTCGGCTTCGGCCTGAGTGGTGTTGACACCTTGTTCGGCGGGGTCGAGGGCAATATACCCTTGGGGCTCAGGCTGTCGGCCGAGTACTTTCAGGACGATTTCAACTTGGCGTTAGGTCTAAGGGCGCTGCCGGCAGTGCAGCTTAAGCTTTACTTCCTCGATGGAGATACATACTACGGAGTTCAAATCTCTCCGTCGTTCTAACCTGAATTGTGCATCAGCAGTTGCTTCGGACTGCATCCCCCTTGATGGGGTCGGGCCAACCTGGAGTTTAGTATGCGTTTTGCCATTTTGGGCTGCGGTGAGGCCGGAAGCCGCAGGGCCGCAGCTATATCCGAGGTAGAAGGAACGCGCATCACCGTTTGCATCGACGCGGTGGAAGACCGCGCTGAGGAACTGGCTTCAAGATTTGGGGTCGAGTTCTCGACCAACTGGCGCGCATCTATTACCAGGAGCGATGTCGATGCTGTGGTCATTGCCACGACGAACAACACACACGCTCAGCTTGCCCTGGCTGCGGCGGACGCCGGAAAACATATACTCTGTGAGCGCCCGCTCGCCCGCAACCCTGCTGAGGCTGAGCAAATGATTGGCGCGGCGAGAGAACAGGGCGTGCGCCTGAAAACAGGCGTGATACTGCGCTACCATCCGACGGTGCTCTGCGCCCGCGAAATAATCGACACCGGAAAGATCGGAAGGATTACGTTCATTCGAGGTTGGACCGGCCGCGGAGCGTATTCTGTCGCGCCACCTGCCGATTGGATGGTGGACTGCGAGATTTCCGGCGGCGGAACGCTGCTCGACAACGGCATCGATCTCATTGACCTATGCAGGTGTTTTATCGGCGAATTCCGACAGGTAATCGGCTATACCGCAGCCCTTCTCCTCCCGGTCGAGCCGTGTGAGGACAACGCTTTTGCCGTTCTCACTACCGCAGATGGCCGGGCAGCAAGCATCCACTCCTCGTGGACCGAGTGGCAGGGTTATCTCAGGCTCGAAATCTCCGGCACGAAGGGATATATACGACTGAATTACGATGATTCTACGGTGGCGGTTGGCTTTCGTCCGGGTGTTGCAGGAGCCGGTCTTGAGGATGTAACTGATCTTTCCGGGCAGCCGGATAGGTCACTTTCACTGGAGATTGAGGACTTCGTCAGTGCCGTACAGGAGGACAGGGAGCCGCAAGGTGGCGGCTATGACGGGCTTGAAACTTTAAGCCTTGTCCACGCCATCTACCGCTCATCCGAGGAAAGACGGAGAGTCGGAGTTTAGTTCGGCGAGAATACTTCTATGAAAAGACTCCTTGTTGGTCTGCTTCTGGCTGTTGCTGTAGTTCTGGCTGTCGGATACTTCGCCGCAAATCGGGATCAAGGCGCCGATCAGGAGCAGATACTGGCAGTGATCGAGCGCGGAAGGCGGGCCGTGGAACGAAAGTCGCTCTCGGAGGCTATGTCGTGCATCTCGAAGGACTATTCCGATTCGACCGGCCTGAACCGTGATCGTCTGGGGCTGCTTGCGAGGAGGGCGTTCCAATCGAGTTCGCGCTATGAAGTGGTAGTCGACGCCCCGACAATACGGGTTGCCGGTGACGAGGCCGTGGCGGAAACATATGCCGCAGTCGCAAGCGTGGACGCAGGGACAAGAGAAGAGAAGTTTTCGGGCGAGGTTATTCTCAGCCTGAGAAGAGAAAACTCCCGACGTTTCTTGATATTTCCGGTTCGCGAGTGGAAGATCACTGCAATTGAAGGCATCGGTGAGATTGCGGACATCGATTTTCAGTGAGTCTACAAGTGGGGCAATTTTTTCCGTAGAAAGGAAGATATTTCAGAGATATTTTTCAAAAGGGGGCAATTGGAGGTTAGAAGTTAGAGGTTAGAGGTTAGA
>JACPPP010000323.1 GCA_016190935.1 Armatimonadota bacterium
AGGCATCCTGAGCCTGTCGAAGGGTGCCGACTACGAAGCGCCGCACCTTTCGTGCTTCGACACGCTCATCCTTCGACAAGCTCAGGATGGCTCAAGATGCGGCGTATATTGCTCACGCCGGTTAAAAACGATGCTCCTGTCTAAAGGGAATGACTAATCTTGTGAAGGCTGCTATAATAACGAGAAGGTTTGGAGAGACTGCTTTAAAGATCATGACTGGAAGCTCGACGGATCAGCGGGTGCGGGAGGCGGTGTTGATAGAGGCCGACGAAGCCCGATGTAAATATGTTGCGGACGAGTTGTGGAACAGGGGACTGTGGCGGATACCAGGGGTGGAGGACCAGCCACCGCGAGTCTGGCGCATATCTCCGGAGCCTTTTGCCGTTGAGAAGAGCGTCGTCGACATCCTCCGGCGGCTTGGGCCGGCGCTGCTTGCGTTCTACGCCGCTGCAAATTCCCTGTATTTGAGATCGAAGCGCCCCTGGGTCAACGAATATCTCGATCTCGGCAAGCCGGAATCGCTCATCGAGCATGCGCACATGAACTATCAGAAACGCAGGCTGCCGGGGATTATCAGACCCGACATTTTGCTGACCGAGGAAGGCCCCCGAATAACCGAACTCGACTCTGTTCCCGGCGGAATGGGCCAGCTCGACGCGATGTCATCCGTCTATGGTGAGCTCGGCAGCAAGATCATAGGCTCAACCCGTGGTATGCGGGAAGGTTTCGACCGCATGATACGCGGAGCCGCCGGGAAGGACGACCCGACGCTTGCCATAGTCGTTTCGGACGAGTCCGCCGACTACAGGCCGGAGATGGACTGGCTTGCGCGCGAGCTGCGCTCAATCGGCCGGAGCACCTGGATGGTCCGGCCGGAGGAGATCACCTTCACCGAAGACGGCCTGTTCATGGAAGTGTCGGGGGAGCGAGTAAGGCTCGATGCAGTCTACAGGTTCTTCGAGCTTTTCGATCTCAAGAACATTCCAAAGGCCGAGCTGATCGCCTACGCGGCGAAAAAGAAGCGTGTTGCGGTAACTCCTCCCTACAAGCATCACCTTGAAGAGAAGATGCTGCTTGCTCTGCTCCACCATCCGATGCTGGAGGATTACTGGGTCGAGGAGCTTGGGCCGGAGAATTATATGCTTCTTCGGGAGTTGGCGCCTCAGACCTGGATACTCGATCCTCGTCCGGCGCCTCCACACGCTGTTATAGCCGGCTTCAGCTTTAGAGGCAGGCCTGTTCAGGACTGGCGGGTCATAAAGGAAGCAACCCAGAAGGAGCGGAGGCTGATTATAAAACCATCAGGATTTTCCCCGCTCGCCTGGGGCGGCCGCGGTGTTGTCGTCGGGCACGATGTCCCAGCCGAGGAATGGTCCTCGGCGGTCGAGCGGGCGCTTGCAGGCTTCAGAACTCTTCCTTACGTTTTGCAGCCCTTTAACGAAGGGAAGAGATTGACAGTGAGATATTACGATCAGGAGGCTGACAATCTCAGAGGGATGCAGGGGCGGGTGCGTCTCAGCCCCTACTATTACGTTACGGACGGCGGGGCATCACTGGCAGGAGTGCTGGCTACGGTAGCTCCACTCGACAAGAAGCTCATCCACGGTATGGTTGACGCAGTGATGGCGCCGTGTATGGTTGCGGATAATGCTTGAGAGAAGATCCAGACACATAGAAGAGCTTGCAGATTATGAGCCGGCTATCGCAAAACAATTCGTTGCGTCAGCAAGGGAGTTCGAGTATCTTTGTGATGAATCGTCGGATCCTCTGATGGAAGACGAGCACGAACTGGTGCGGGGCCTTATCCACAAGTATGAGAACCGCGTACTCTGCCTGCTTACCGCTGAGTGCGCGGCGTACTGCCGGTTTTGCACCAGGCGCAGGATGGTCTCGGACATCGAGCGCGGCGCTGTGAAGGAGGAGGACATCGGCCGCTGGGTCGATTATCTTCAAGAGCACCCCGAAGTCAAGGAGGTCATCCTATCCGGCGGCGATCCGTTTGTAGTTCCATCAGCCCTCTTCCGGTTCTCGGTCGAGAGAATCTCATCGGTTCCGAGCATAAAGGTCCTTCGCATCGGGACGCGCGTTCCTGTGACGGCGCCGGAGCTTGTAAACGAGGAGAAGCTGGAAGTGATAAGCTCATTGCGTCAGCCCGTGTATATCGGAATTCACTTCGAGCACCCCGCGGAGCTTACGGAAGCCACTATTGATGCGGTCGTGCGGCTGAGGCGGGCCGGAGCGATCCTCTACAGCCAGACCGTGTTCCTGTCGGGGATCAACGATGACTACGAAACGCTTCACGAACTGTTCTCGAGGCTGACGGAGATCGGTGTGCGTCCCTACTATATTTATCGGTGTGATCCCGTTGCGGGAGCGGGCCACTTCCGGGCCGACTTTGCGAAAGAGCGGAGGATCATGACTGCGCTCAGGAAGAATCTAAGCGGCCTCGCCTGCCCTACATACGTCATAGATACGCCGCGCGGAAGCGGCAAGATCCCCGTTCCGCTTGAGTTCTGGGATGCTGACTGTTCCGTCTACAGAGACTTTTGTGGAGACATCCATAGCTTATGATGAAACTCTATCAGGCCGAGTGGTGCCCGTTTTGCGCCAGGGTCCGCGCGAAGATGACCGATCTCGGACTGTCATACATTAACATAAATGTTCCCCGGAACAAGGCCGACCGCAAGGAACTTATGGAGATCTCCGGGCAAGCGGGGATTCCAACGCTCGTAACTGAGGACGGACTCGTGATCGCCGACGATGACGACGAGATCATCGCCCACCTTGAGGAGCGATATGATCGGTTCAGACGCTGACGGCCCTCTCGTAGTTTGCATCCGCTTGTCCAAAGACCGACCGCTCGCAGTTCCGCCTCCTGAACCGCTGAACAGATGAAGTGCATATGAAACGGATGAGACCTTTCATCCCTTCATCCTCATTTCATCCCTTCAGCGGTTCAGGAGGCATAGATACACGAAGAGATAGAGGGATTTTTAATCCCAGCAGCCATTGCAAATGGCGGAGTTCTTTGGGTGAGCGATTGCAAATCGCACACCATCGGGCCATTTTGCATTTTGCACTTTGCATTTTTCATTTTGCATTTCCCCATGACCCATGACCCAACACCCTGCTGACCGCTGACAGCTACAGAACTATCTCCTTGTGCCTGGCCGCGTGACACTGGATATTCACCGCTACCGGGAGGCTTGCAATGTGCGCAGGATAGCTCTCGACATTGACCGCAAGAGCGGTTACGCGCCCCCCGAGCCCAGCCGGTCCAACTCCTGTGTCGTTAACAAGCCGGAGCAATTCCTGCTCAAGCGCGGCATCGTAGGGCTTCTCGCTCGGCCTTCCGACCTCTCGGATGACCGCGCGCTTCGCCATTATCGCGGCCATTTCCATCGTCCCACCGATTCCAACTCCCACGATTATCGGCGGGCACGGGTTCGATCCGGCCGACTTTACCAGATCTACAACGAACTTCTTGACACCCTCGACTCCGTCGGACGGCTTCAGCATACGCACTCCGCTCATATTCTCGCTGCCGCCGCCTTTAGGAGCTATCATAATTCGGAACTCGTCGCCGGGTTTTATCTCGGTGTGGATGACGGCCGGGGTATTGTCTCCCGTGTTGACGCGCTCCAGAGGATGCGCCACGATGGACTTTCTGAGATAGCCCTCCGAATAGCCTCGCCGCACGCCCTCGTTGATAGCATCGGTGAGGCTTCCTCCAACAATATGCGCGTCCTGACCGAGCCGGATGAATACCACCGCAAAGCCGGTATCCTGACATATCGGAACAGACTCTTCACTGGCTATTCTGGCGTTCTCTATGATCTGGCCGAGAACATCCCTGCCGGTCGGGGACTCTTCATCGGCCATGCCGCGTTCCAGAGCTTTCTCAATGTCAGGCGGCAGGTCGTAGCACGCAGATATACAAGCCTGCGCGACAGCATCGGTGATGGCAGATGTGTTGATTTCTTTCACGTTTGCTCCCTCGGAAAATAGGGGTCAGAGACTCCTTGATGGGCAGGGATTTATGGACATTGGTAAAATAACAGGGTATTGAGATCTTCGACCGCAAGCCTGTCTGTCGCATCCTGAGAGAGCCTATTTATCGCATCCTGAGCCTGTCGAAGGATGCAGATAGGCTTTCCTACAGACGACCGCCCGCTCATCCTTCGACAGGCTCAGGATGCGGGCTGGGTTTAGCTCAGGATGGCGGGCTAGGCTGGTATACCCTATTAATTCATCAATCCTAATAAATCCGGCCCCATCAAAGAGTTCATCAAGCGTCATTATAGCACTAGCGATTGGCCCGGTCAAAGTAAAAAGCTCAACGGCCTCTTGACGATGCGGCGCGTGCGTGTTAATATAGTCAAAAGTTTAATAACGCGAAAAGGCGATGAAGAGGATAGTAGGCACAGCGTGGGGCGTTACAGAGAACCGCACCGGCTGAGAAGCGGGGCGCAAGCTGTGATCGAATCTCACCTCGGAGCCGGACGGTGAAATGGGAGTTGGAACTTAGCGCGGAATATGCATCAGCAGGCTTCGGCAGACAAGCAGTCCGAAGCAACTGCTGATGCATATTCCGACCTCCGACTTCCAGATTAGTCGTTCCCGGCTGGCGGCCGTTATCCCGCCGAAAAGTGAGCCGCTGGCGCACTGCCGGTTGCTAACACGGGTGGTACCGCGTGAGTTTGACCTCTCGTCCCGTATGGATGAGGGGTTGTTTGTTATGTAGAGGTGTCAAGTGAGGAGTGACGTAGTCAAGAAAGGGCTCGAAAGGGCCGGCCATAGATCGCTTTTCAAGGCGATGGGCTTTACCAATGAAGAAATCGACCGGCCGCTCATTGGGATCGCGAACTCGGCTAACGAGATCGTGCCGGGACATACCGACCTGCACAAAATTACGGCTGCGGTCAAGGCCGGTGTACGAATGTCCGGGGGCACACCCATAGAGTTCGCGACCATCGGCGTCTGCGACGGCATCGCCATGGGACACGAGGGGATGAAGTACTCCCTGGCGAGCAGAGAGATCATAGCCGACAGCATAGAGATAATGGCCAAAGCCCATGCGTTCGATGCCCTGGTGCTGATTCCGAACTGCGACAAGATCATCCCAGGCATGCTGATGGCGGCGGCGAGGGTGAACATACCGACCATCGTAGTAAGTGGCGGCCCGATGATGGCCGGACGATTCCGAGGGCAGGACATCTCTCTAACTCAGATGTTCGAGGGCATTGGTGCGGTGGTGTCGGGCAATATGCGTGAGGAAGACCTGGCTGAGATGGAGGAATCTGCCTGTCCGGGATGCGGGTCCTGCGCAGGAATGTTCACCGCGAATTCCATGAACTGCCTGACAGAAGCACTGGGCATGGGACTTCCCGGCAACGGCACCATCCCGGCGGTCGCGGCTGCCAGGATCAGACTCGCCAAGCTCGCAGGGATGAAGATTATGGAGCTATTGGAGAAGGGCATCAGTGCGAGAGATATAATGACGCCGACCGCTTTCGCAAACGCGCTGACTGTGGATATGGCGCTTGGCTGCTCGACCAACACAGTGCTTCACGTTCCGGCGATTGCGAGGGAGGCGGGGGTGAATATCGCGCTTGAGGAGCTGAACGAGATGTCGGGGCGCACGCCGCATCTTGTGACGCTGAGCCCTGCTATTGCCGACCCGGAGACCGGGCTGCGGTATCACATACAGGACCTTGATGAGGCCGGTGGGGTTCCGGCGGTCATGGCGGCGCTGCTCCGGCGCGGACTGATAGACGGCTCGGCTATTACAGCTACGGGAAAGACAGTCGCGGAGAACGTCTCGGGCGCCGGGATACGGAGGCCTGATGTCATCCGGGACGAGAAGCCGTATCACGAAGAGGGAGGGCTTGCGATCCTCTTCGGAAACCTGGCGCCTGCCGGGGCGGTGGTCAAGCAGTCCGCCGTTGAGCCGAAAGCATGGGTGTTCTCCGGTCCGGCTAGGGTGTTCGACGGAGAAGATGCAGCAGTGGCCGCGCTCCTGGCGAAGCAGATCAAGAAGGGTGAGGTTATAGTCATTCGCGGCGAGGGTCCGAAGGGAGGCCCCGGAATGCGAGAGATGCTCACCGCGACTGCCACCGTATCCGGAATGGGATGGGGCAAGGACGTTGCGCTGATAACCGACGGCAGGTTCTCTGGAGCGACACGCGGCGCGGCGATAGGACATGTGTCGCCGGAAGCGGCGGAGGGCGGACCAATTGGCCTGCTGCGGGACGGCGATTTAATAAAGATTGATATTCCGAACAAGCGGATTGAGGTCGATCTTTCGGACGATGAACTGTCGCGCAGGCGAGCGAGTTGGATCCCGGCTGCGCCGGCGGTGAGGGATGGGTATTTGGCCCGCTACGCGCGCTCGGTCACTTCGGCGAACAAGGGAGCAATTGTGGAATAGGCCCTTTGGACCGAAGTGAGCGGGAGAACGCACAGCTTTTTAATCACGAAACCGCGAAAGGAATAGAAAGCACGAAAGGGACAAGTTCCGTTATTTCGGGACACCCCTGTCCCGAAATCAGCCTCTCAATTGTAGGCTTGGTATCGGGACAAGGGTGTCCCGATACAACGGAATGACATGCTCTATTCTCTCTGCTTTTCGTGTTTTCGTTGGGCTTTCGTCCTTTCGTGATTAAATTCATTCCGGCTATGCCGGGTTGGGGAGTCATAGTTTGAAGATAACAGGAGCTCAGGCATTAATCAAATCTTTGTGCGACCACGGGACCAAGATGATCTTCGGAATACCCGGTGGGGTTATGCTTCCGATCTACGACGCGCTGTATGACTGCACGGATCTGGAGCACATGCTGATGAGGCACGAGCAGGGCGCAGCGCACGCTGCCGATGCCTACGCGCGCGCGTCTGGAAAGGTAGGAGTCTGCTTCGCCACTTCCGGCCCTGGGGCAACCAATCTGGTCACGGGTATAGCAAATGCCTATATGGACTCAATTCCGATCATAGCAGTCACCGCCCAGGTCCGAACCACGGCCCTCGGAAAGGATGCATTCCAGGAGGCAGATATAACCGGCATCACTCTGCCGATCACGAAACACAACTACCTTGTCAAGGATGCAAGGGACATCCCGCAGGTCGTCGCCGAGGCCTTCCACATTGCGAGCACTGGAAGGCCGGGGCCGGTGCTAATCGACGTGCCTGCAGACATCTCGTTCTCACAGGTGGAGTATCAGCCGGTGAACAAAGTGGAGCTCAGGTCATATAAGCCGACTGTAGCCGGGCATCCGCTGCAGATAAAGAAGGCTGCAAAGGCTATTGTCGCCGCGGAAAGGCCCGTTCTTTACGCGGGCGGGGGGGTGATCTCATCCGGCGCGAGCAAGGAACTCGTTGATCTCTCGGAGCGGACGCACATACTGGTAGCCACGACGCTGCTTGGCAAGGGGTCTATCCCTGAGACGCACCCGCACGCGCTTGGAATGCTGGGGATGCACGGCACTGCGTATGCCAACTATGCTGTGGCGCACTGCGACCTTCTCATCGCCGTCGGCGCCAGGTTCGACGACAGGGTGACCGGCAAGCTCGATGCCTTCGCGCGAAAGGCTAAGGTCGTCCACATCGACGTCGACCCCGCTGAGATCGGAAAGACGGTTCACGTGGATATCCCCATAGTCGGCGACTGCAAACACGTTCTGTCCGAGCTTCTCAAGTGCGTGGAGCCTCGCGAGGAAACGGAGTGGAACCGTCAGGTAACGCAGTGGAAAGCTGAGTATCCCCTTCACTATCCGAATGACGGAGGGCTGTATCCTCAGTTCGTGATAGAGCAGATTTGGGAAGCTACGAATGGCGAAGCGATAATAGCCACAGACGTAGGACAGCACCAGATGTGGTCGGCGCAGTTCTATAAGTGCACCTTCCCAAGACAGTTCATCAGCTCCGGCGGGCTGGGCACTATGGGCTACGGGCTTCCTGCGGCTATCGGAGCTCAGGTTGCCAGGATGGACAAGACGGTCTTCCTGATCGCAGGTGACGGGAGCCTGCAGATGACTATCCAGGAGTTTGCTCCCGCAGTTGCTCATAAGCTGCCGATCAAGGTTGCGATCATGAACAACCAATATCTCGGCATGGTCCGGCAGTGGCAGGAGCTATTCTTCAACCGCCGGTATTCTGGAGTGGACCTGACGGCTCAGCCGGATTTCGTCAAGCTTGCGGATGCCTACGGGGCGGCGGGTATACGCATCGAGAAGCCGGAGGAGGTGCGCCCGGCAATTGAAAAGGCTCTTGAGATCAACGACCGGCCTACTGTCCTGGACTTCAGAATAGCCCGGGAGGAGAACGTGTACCCGATGATCCCAGCAGGCCAGAGCATCGAGGAGATGATGGTCCAGAGGCCGAAGTGAAGGAGTCAACTCATGGCTAAGAACGTCTTGCAGCACACAATTACAGCCCTTGTTGAGAACAAACCGGGAGTCCTTGCCAGGGTTTCAGGGTTGTTCGCCAGGCGCGGGTTCAATATAGAGTCGCTGGCGGTCAGCATAACCGATGATCCGACAGTCTCAAGGATGACCATAGTGGTCGGAGGCGATGCAACCGTACTCGAACAGATAACGAAGCAGCTAAACAAGCTCATAGACGTAATCAAGGTGATCGACTACACCGATATGGCTGTAGTCGAGCGCGAGCTTGCGATGATCAAGGTCAATGCGGAACCGAAGAATAGGGCCGAGATAATGCAGCTTGTGGACATCTTTCGCGCGAAGATCATAGACATCAGCGATAGGACGTTTACGATAGAGGTCACAGGGAACGTAGCGAAGGTCGATGCGATAGAGAGCCTTCTGGATTCTCACGGGATTCAGGAGATGGTGAGGACCGGAAGGATCGCCATGATGCGCGGGCCGCGCACGCCGTAGGGAGTTTTGAGTTTTTGAAACGCGAAGACACGAAATCCGCGAAGGCCGCGAAAAGGGGTTGGGTGCAGGAGCCGGATTGGAGGAATGATTCCTCCGACATTGTGTGCATCGGATGTAGTGGCCGGGCTCCGTCCCGGCCATCGGCCCTGCAAGGGCCGGGAGGCTGACGGCTGATAGCTGACAGCTAAAGGAAAAATGAACGAATTGATCACGCAGGAACAGGTTGATAGAGTGCTGCAGATTCTTGGCGTAGCGGCGCCGCTTGCCGGGATAGCGATTGGAGCGATCATAGGCCGGCTGCGGGGGCGAGGCGTGGCCGGAATGGCTTTTGGCCTTGTGTTCGGGCTGCTGGGGACCGGGGTCTTCGGGCTTTGGCGGCTGTATCATATAATCGGCGCGCGTCTCGGCTACACAAGCACGGCGAACCTCGCAGTGCAGTTGGCCGTGTTTGCAGGTCTGGGACTCGTGGCCGGGGTGGTGAGTCAGAAGCTGACGCATCCGCCCACTGTGCAAGAAAACACAACTATACGGGCTGAGCGCGAAGCCAGCCCTACCGAGGAAAACAGGAGGAATAGCTAAATGCCAGCAAAGGTGTACTACGACACTGACGCAAATCTTGACATCTTGAAAGGAAAGAAGATCGCCATTATCGGCTACGGCAGCCAGGGACATGCTCAGGCTCAGAACCTTCGAGACAGCGGCCTGGAGGTAGTTGTGAGCGACCTGCCGGGCACCGACAACTACAAGAAGGCTGAGAGCGACGGGTTCAGGCCAGTCTCGGCATCGGAAGCCTCGAAGCAGGCGAACATCATCCAGATACTCACCGAGGACGAGGTTCAGCCCAGAGTCTACAAGAACGAGGTGGAGACCAACCTGACGGGAGGAAAGGCGCTGCTGTTCTCGCACGGGTTCAACATCCATTATAATCAGATAGTCCCGCCCGCGGACGTAGACGTGTTTATGATTGCTCCAAAGGGTCCGGGGCATCTGGTGCGAAGGCAGTACGAAGAGGGCCGTGGGGTGCCGGCGCTGATCGCTGTGTATCAGAATCCGTCTGGCAAGGCCAAGGACCTGGCTCTGGCGTACGCGAGAGGAATCGGCGCAACCCGTGTCGGAGTGCTTGAGACCACTTTCGAGGAAGAGACGGAGACCGACCTTTTTGGGGAGCAGGCCGTTCTGTGCGGGGGCTGCACGGCGCTTGTTCAGGCCGGGTTCGAGACGCTGGTCGAGGCAGGCTATCAGCCGGAGATAGCTTACTTCGAGTGCCTCCACGAACTGAAGCTGATTGTAGACCTGATATACGAAGGCGGTATGAGCTGGATGCGCTATTCCATTTCAAACACCGCGGAGTACGGCGACTACACGCGCGGCCCGCTTGTGATCGATGACTGTGTCAGAGAGACGATGAAGGATATACTTTCGGAGGTGCAGTCGGGCGAGTTTGCAAAGGAGTGGATACTTGAGAACCAGGCCAACAGACCGGTGTTCAACGCTCACCGCAAGAGATCGAAAGAGCTGCTGATAGAGCAAGTCGGCGCCGGCCTGCGCGCAATGATGCCCTGGCTGAAGAAGTAGGGGCCGGGGGCCGGAGGGATTGCAGATTTAAGATTGCAGATTTCAGATTGGAGTCCGTATTCCGACTTTCTATGCTGCGGGAACGCTGAGTTTCCACCAGTCTCTCAAAATGCTCGAGTGCCAGTTCCCGCAGCATAAAGCTCCATTGCCTTCCGCGTCTCCGCGGTTCTGGAGGTAAAACAGACGAACAAGGAGAACGACGTGGACAATAGACCCGCAGCAGAAATCGCATCGGAAATGTTCGCGCAGAAGTTGAACTGTACGGAGTCAGTGCTCACGGGTCTGGTTCGTGAGTTCGACCTGGACTGTTCCTGCGCGCCGAGGATCGCCACGGCATTTGGCGGCGGAATAGCAGGACAGGGAGAGACTTGCGGCGCGCTGACGGGTGCGATGATGGCACTTGGGCTGAAGTTTGGCCGCGAGCAAGGTGATGACAATGACTCTAAGGCTATAGCTTACGGCAAGGTCCGGCAACTGTTCTCGGAATTTGAGAAGGTGTTCGGCACTTGCCGCTGCTTCGACTTGATCGGGATCGACCTCACCACGCCCGAAGGGCTGGAGAAGGCATTTGAAATCAACCTTCACGAGAATATCTGTCCAGATTTCGTTCGCTTTGCAGCCGAGGCGGCTGCAAAGCTGATGACGCAGAAGTCTAACTTCTGAGAGTAGGTGGATCGTCAATGAGCAGGCGCATCAGGATTTTCGACACAACACTGCGAGACGGCGAGCAATCGCCCGGAGCGAGCATGAACCTTGAGGAGAAGCTGGAGGCTGCGAAGCAGCTTGCCAGGCTCAAGGTGGATGTCATCGAGGCCGGGTTTCCGATCTCGTCACCGGGCGATTTCGAGGCTGTGAAGACGGTTGCCCAGCAGGTTAAAGGGCCGTCCATCGCGGGCCTTGCAAGGGCCGTCAACGAGGACATTGATCGGGTTTGGGAGGCTGTTCAGTATTCGAAGAAGCCGCGGATCCACACGTTCATCGCGACATCGGACATCCACCTCGAGCGAAAGCTGAAGAAGACGCGGGAGCAGGTGCTTGATATAGCAGTTGCCGCCGTGAGGAGAGCAAAAGGGTACTGCGAGGATGTAGAATTCTCGGCGGAGGATGCTACAAGGTCTGATGTGGACTACCTCTGTCAGATAGTGGAGGCCGTCATAGACGCGGGCGCCACCGTGGTCAATATTCCCGATACGGTGGGCTACGCCATCCCGGACGAGTTCGGAAAACTGATAAAAACTCTGTTTAAGAGGGTGCCTAATATCAGAAAGACGACCATCAGCGTGCACTGCCACAACGATCTTGGGCTGGCAGTAGCTAACTCGCTTGTCGCCGTGCGCGCGGGCGCGGGTCAGGTCGAGTGCACCATCAACGGGATCGGCGAACGTGCGGGCAACGCCGCGCTGGAGGAGATTGTGATGGCACTCGGCACGCGCGGGGATCTGTTCGGAAAGACAACGGGCATAAACAGCCAGGAAATATACCGCTCCAGCCGCCTGATAAGCGACCTTACGGGGCTTGTAGTCCAGGCGAACAAGGCCGTGGTCGGATCGAACGCATTTGCTCACGAGGCTGGCATCCATCAGCACGGCATGATACAGGACCGCCGGACCTACGAGATAATGGACGCTCAGGCCATCGGCCTCAAAGAGAGCAGGCTGGTGCTCGGCAAACATTCGGGCAGACACGCTTTCGAGGCGAAGCTGCGCGAACTCGGCCACCATCTTTCCAAGGAGGAGCTGGACCGCGCGTTCATCCGATTCAAGGAGACCGCCGACAAGAAAAAGGACATCTTTGATGAAGACCTTGAGGCTATAGTCTCGGATGAGGTCTCCGCAATACCGGAGAAGTATCATCTTAAGTGCATGAACGTATTTACGAGCCTCGATGGGATGCCTACGGCGACTCTTAAAATAACGACCGACGACGGCGCGGAACTCGTCGAGAGCGGGATCGGTGTCGGCTCCGTCGATGCGGTTTACAAAACCATTGACAAGCTGATCGATCTGCCACATGAGCTGATCGACTATATAGTGAAGGCCGTCACCGGTGGGACCGACGCTTTCGCGGATGTCACCGTCAAGCTAGGGGACGACGGCAGCATCTACACGGGCAGAGGAACGAGCCTGGACATTGTGGAGGCCAGCGCAAAGGCGTACCTTCAGGCGATAAACAAGCTGGTGTATTATCGCGCAAAGCGCTCATCAAAGGACGGGCACGTGGAGAAAGCAAGACTGTAACTGAGGTCATAGGTCATGGGACATGGGTCATGGCGGAGTATGCCGGAAACCCATGTCCCATGCCCCATGACCCATGACCGGAGGCTTTATGGGGCAGACGATAACCCAGAAGATATTGGCCGCGCACTGCGGCAGGGCGGAAGTCGAGCCGGGCGAGTTGATCAACGCGAAGATCGATCTTGCCCTGGGCAACGACATAACCGCGCCGATTGCTATAGAAGAGTTCGAGAAGATCGGGGCGGCGGATGTGTTCGACCGGACGAAGATCGCGCTTGTGCCGGACCACTCCACTCCGAACAAGGACATCAAGTCGGCGCAGTTGGTCAAGCGGATGCGCGAGTTCGCGCGGAAGCACGATATCGTCAACTTCTTCGAGATAGGACAGATGGGGATCGAGCACACGCTGATTCCTGATAAAGGGCTTGTGGCGCCCGGCGACCTGGTGATAGGAGCCGACTCGCACACCTGCACGTATGGCGCGGTTGGAGCGTTTTCGAGCGGGGTCGGCAGCACAGACCTTGCCGCGGCGATGGCTCTAGGTGAAGTGTGGCTCAAGGTCCCGGAGGCGATAAAGTTCGTCTATTTCGGCAAGCTCCAGAAATGGGTGAGCGGCAAGGACCTTATTCTTCACACCATAGGCAGGATAGGTGTGGACGGGGCGCTCTATTCCACGATGGAGTTTGCCGGGGAGACGATCCGTGAGCTTCCGATTGCCGGGCGGTTTACGATGTGCAATATGGCGATCGAAGCCGGCGGGAAGAACGGGATCATGGAGCCGGATGAGAAGACCCTGGAGTACGTAAAGCAGCGCGCAATGCGGCCTTGCAGGGTCTACGAGAGCGACCCTGATGCCGTCTATAAGGAAGTGATCGAGATCGACTGCCGCGAGCTCGATCCTCAGGTCTCCTTCCCGCATCTACCAGAGAACGCAAAGCCGATCAGCCAGGTCGGGGAAATCAGGATCGACCAGGCCGTAATTGGCTCCTGCACCAATGGGCGAATAGAAGACCTTCGGGAGGCTGCGTCGGTGCTGAGGGGCCGTAAGGTGCACAGGGATGTGCGGCTGATTATAATTCCCGGCACTCAGGAGATCTATCTGCAGGCGGTTCGTGAGGGACTGGCGGAGGATTTTGTCCGAGCCGGGGCCGCCTTTTCGACCCCGACGTGCGGGCCGTGCCTCGGAGGGCACATGGGGGTGCTCGCCGATGGGGAGCGCGCGGTAGCAACAACAAACCGAAACTTTGTGGGACGGATGGGCCACGTAAAGTCGGAGGTTTATCTATCCAACCCCGCAGTCGCCGCCGCGTCGGCTGTGCTGGGAAGGATAGCGAGCCCAGAGGAACTAGAATAGGTGCCGGGTGTTGGGTGCCGGGTGCCAGTGGCCCGCCGTAGGCGGTCTTAATCACCTATGAAAAGCTGCTATTACTGTGGCTCACGCGTAGAACTGAGATTGATAGAGTATATGCGTCGGCGTGGAGGGCGGAAATGGATCGTCCGCAACGTCCCGACCTACGTCTGCACTGAATGCGGTGAGGGGTACTACAATGCCGCCGTAGTCGGTGTACTAGATCAGTTGCTCTATGATTGCAGGATGCGCGGGAGTACATCGAGAATTACTATTCTCGACTACGATGAGTCGTTGGAAAAGAGTGAGTCAGGACAGAAAGATGATAAAGGGCAAAGTCCATAAGTACGGTGATAACGTCAACACAGATGAGATCATACCCGCACGCTATCTGAACACGACTGACCACGAAGAGCTCGGCGCGCACTGCATGGAGGATATAGACGCAGAGTTCGTGAACAAAGTCAGGCCGGGTGATATAATTGTTGCTGGGCTGAACTTCGGCTGCGGGTCATCGAGAGAACACGCGCCGATAGCGATTAAGGCTGCCGGCGTGTCCTGCGTGATCGCCAAGACGTTCGCCAGGATATTCTACCGGAACTCTATAAACATCGGTTTGCCCATCCTGGAGTGCCCGGAGGCGGTGGATGGCATCAACGCTGGAGACGAGATTGAGGTGGACCTCGACACCGGGAGGATCACGAACCTCACGACCGGCCGCAGTTTTCAGGCCAAACCGTTCCCGCCGTTTATGCAGCAATTGATAACTGCGGGAGGACTGATCAACTACGCAAGAGAGGTAACAGGTAACAGGTAACAGAGGGCTTCCCATGCCCCATGACCCATGACCTATCACCCAGCACCCAACACCCAACAAAAGATATGGTACAACAAAGGTCTCAGACAACAAAGTGGTTCGCACCGGAAGTAAGCATCTATGACACTACGCTCAGGGACGGCACCCAGGGCGAAGGGGTCAATCTGTCGATAGAGGACAAGCTCAAGATCGCAGAGCGGCTGGACGAGTTCGGCGTCACCTACATAGAAGGCGGATGGCCCCTGTCGAACCCGAAGGACATCGAGTTCTTCCGTCTGGCGCAGAAGCATAAGTGGAAGAATGCGAAGGTTGCGGCCTTCGGAAGCACCAGACGCGCTAAGCTGACGCCGGAACAGGACCCGAACCTCGCAAAGCTGGTCGAGAGCGGAGCGCCCGTTGTTACGATATTCGGCAAGTCGTGGGATTTCCACGTCACGCACGCGCTTCGGGTCACGCTCGAGCAGAACCTTGAGATGATCTACGACTCCGTCAGGTTTCTGTGCGGACAAGGGCTCGAGGTATTGTTCGATGCAGAGCACTTCTTCGACGGGTACAAGGGAAATGCTGAGTACGCTCTGGCAACGCTCGACGCCGCTGCGAAGGGCGACGCCAGGTGCCTGGTGCTTTGCGACACCAACGGCGGCGCCCTCCCTTGGGAAGTGGCCGAGATTATGCGCGCCGTTCGCGCCGCCAACCCCGCTCCCATCGGTATACATGTGCACGATGACTCAGGGCTAGCGACCGCCAACACGCTGATCGCCATTCAGGAGGGCGCTGTCCACGTTCAGGGGACTATCAACGGCTACGGCGAGCGCTGCGGCAACGCGAACCTCTGCGCGATAATTCCGATCATCCAGCTTAAGTTGAATAAGCGATGCGTGCCGGAAGCTTCACTTGCGGAGATCACGGAGGTCTCCCGGTTTGTCGACGAGATCTGTAACATGGTGCCGATCGACCGGATGCCGTTTGTCGGCAGATGCGCATTTACCCACAAGGCCGGGATGCACGTCGATGCGATGATGAAGCACCCGCAGACGTATGAGCATGTCGCGCCTGAGACGGTCGGCAACGACCGGCGCGTGCTGATCTCGGAGTTGGCCGGGTCGGGCAGTGTGATCCAGAAGGCAAAGAAGTATAACGTGGACCTCTACAAAGGCTCGCCGGAGATCAAGGCTGTCCTCGATCACGTAGTGCATCTTGAGCATAACGGATATTCCTTCGAAGGCGCGGAAGCATCGTTTGAACTGCTGCTGAAGAAGTCTCTCGGGATGTATCGCAAGCTCTTCGACCTGAAGGGATTCAGGCTGATAATCGAGAAGCGCGGACCGGACGAGGAGCCGATCACCGAGGCGACGCTGAAGATTTCGGTGGACGGACAGGAGGCGTTTACGGTGGCTGAGGGCGACGGCCCGGTCCACGCTCTGGACAACGCTCTGAGGCTTGCGCTCAAGCGGTTCTACGGCAAGCAGCTTTCGAAGATCAAACTCAGTGATTTCAAGGTTCGAGTAGTAAATACACGCGCTGGGACCGCGGCTAAGGTCCGTACGATGATAGAATCAAGAGATCAGGCGGAGACGTGGACTACGGTAGGCGTGTCCACCAACATCATTGAGGCAAGCTGGAGCGCGCTCGCTGACAGTGTGGAATACGGTCTGCTCAAGCACTTGGACGAATAGGAGCGCAAGTCCCGGCGAATAAATTCGCGGCAACAGGAGCACGAAGTCGGCCTACGCCGACTATAGATTAGTCCCCGCCCATGTTGACTCCAGATTAGTACCCGAAGGGGGACTTCGTGATTCGTTGCCGCGGTTTCAACCGCCCGGTCACTGGTTTTCCGATAGGTTCTATGATATGCAAGTTGTGGTAGCCGAACATGCGGGCTTTTGTTTCGGTGTGAAAAGGTCGATAGAGCTGGTCACCAGAGCCGTGGAGTCCGGGGGGCCGCTCTCGACGCTCGGCCCGCTGATTCACAGCCCACAGGAAGTGGAGAGGCTGGAGTCGGTGGGGGTGAAGGTGGCCTCGTGCCTGGACGAAGCCGCGGGCAGCAAGGTGGTTATGCCTTCTCATGGAGTGGCCGAGCAGACCCTAAGGCAGGCAGAGCTTATGTGCATGGACATCATCGATGCGACCTGCCCTTACGTGGCAAAGGTGCATCGTACGGTGCGAGAGCTTGCGAAGGCGGGGTTCCAAGTGGTTGTAGTGGGCGATCCGGGGCACTCAGAGGTCAAGGGGATACTCTCTGCCGCTGGGCCGGGAGCAGTTGCCATCGCGTCGCCGGAAGAAGCGGCGGAGCGCGAGTGGACCGGCAAGGTCGGCATGGTCGCCCAGACTACACAGACGGCGGAACGGTTCCAGGAGATAGCGAATGTGATACGGAGGACAGCGGAAGACGTAAGGGCTATGAATACCATCTGTGTGGCAACGCGCCAGCGCCAGGAAGCCGCAAACGATGTCGCGCCGGAGGTGGACGTTATGTTCGTCATCGGTGGGCGGAATAGCGCAAACACCAACAGGCTCCGGGAACTGTGCGAGGCCGCAGGAGTTCCAACTTACCATATCGAAACCGCGGCTGAGATACGGGATGAGTGGCTGGAGGGCAAACGCGTCGCCGGAATCACAGCCGGAGCATCCACGCCCGACTGGCTGATAGAGGAAGTTAAAGAGCGATTAGAAAAGGTTTGATGGAATTGCGCGGCGGAACAGTCGCCATGGTCGAGCCGGGGAGCATCGCTGAGCAGGCGGGAATAGAGCCGGGCGATGTCATCGTAAGCATCAACGGCCACCCGCTCTCGGATATCATAGATTTCAGGTTCTATTCGGCCGAAGAAGAAATAGACATACTCGTCCGCCGAGGGGACGAGGAGGCCGTAATCTCGGTCGAAAAGGACTACGATGATTCCCTTGGCATCGAGTTTACTGATGAGCTTTTCGATGGCATTCGCACCTGTGGAAACCGCTGCATTTTCTGTTTCGTCCACCAGCTTCCGCGCGGGGTGCGCCGCTCCCTCTACCTCAAAGACGACGACTACAGGCTTTCCTTCCTCCACGGCAACTTCGTCACATTGACCAACGCCGATGAAGCCGACATCCGCCGGATCATCGAGCAGCGGCTCTCCCCGCTTTACATCTCGGTGCACGCCAGTGAACCCGACCTCAGAGCCCGGATGCTCCGCGGCAGGAGCGCGCCGGATATTATGGAGCAGCTTAAGATGCTCGCCGCCGGCGGCATTACGCTTCATACCCAGATAGTGGTCTGTCCGGGAGAGAACGACGGGGAGCATCTTGAGCGGACCGTCCGTGATTTGGCCTCGGTTCATCCGCAGGTTGCGTCGATAGGAATCGTACCTGTGGGGCTGACGGAGCACCGCCGCGTCGGGCCGCACCTGGACAGAGTGGACCCGGAAGGCGCAAAACATATCATTCGCAGTGTAAGGCGGTGGCAGCGCGAGTTTATGTTGAGGTTCGGGACCAGGCTCGTGTGGGCATCGGACGAACTCTACCTGATCGCAAAGGTTCTGGCGCCGTCCGCGGGGGCTTATGAAGGCTTCACGCAGTATGAGAACGGGATTGGGATAGTCCGTACCTTCCTCGACGAAGCGAGGAGGACTATTCGCCGGCTTCCCGAACGGCTCCCGAAGCCTCTCAAGGTGACCCTGGTTACGGCTAGACTCGCCGCGCCCGTCATACAAGTCTTCGCCTCCGCGTTGAACAAGGTGGAGAACCTGGAGGTGACGATGGCCCCGATCAGAAATGACTTCTTCGGCGAGAGCGTGACGGTGGCGGGACTGGTGGTGGGAGAGGATATCCGAAAGCAGCTTGAGGGGCGGGACCTGGGCGATGCGGTCATCATTCCCAGGGTCATGCTGCGTGAAGGCGCATTCCTCGACGACGTAATGGTGGATGAGCTTTCGGCGGCACTTGGAGTGCCCCTGATCCCGGCCGAGCCGTCCCCAGATGCGCTCGTGCAAGCCGTCAAACGCTAAAGCTCAGATTCCGATTCTTCGTCAGGCTTCGGCTCTTCCACGCCCTTATCCCTTGCCTTGGGGTTCAGCGGCGGAATCCTGCGGATCAGCGCGATCAGGCTCTTTTCCCTGGGCGAAAACTCAACTTCGACGTTATCGATGACTTTTCCAATTTCCACGCTGAGCGAGGGAGATTTCCTTATTGCAAGCACCTGAGAAGGATAGACGCTTCTGTGTCCTGTCATGAGGAAGCTGATGACGCAGGCGATGGCTGCATAGGGGGCTACGGCAGGTCCGAAGATCTCCACAGCCATTATGCTTGCCGAAATAGGCGTCTGCGCCGCTCCAGCGAGCAGGCTGACCATTCCAATGGCCGCAAATGTCGCGACATGAAGTCCAAGCAGCTTGCCGAACATAGCTCCTGCTGTCGATCCGACAAAGAAGATGGGTGTCACAATTCCTCCGCTGCCCCCGCAGGCGAGTGTGATGCTTGTGAAAAGCGATTTGAGGAACGGCGCGTGCCATCCTGGGGCAGTCCCAGTCAGAGAGGACTCAATTGTGCCCAACCCAAGACCGAGGTAGCGGTCTCCGAACACGAATGCCAGGGCAACAAGAATACATCCGCCGATCAGCGCCTTTAGTGGGGCCGATATACTATAGCGTTTTGCGAGCGCTTCACCCGCGCGGAGGATGCCGATAAGGAACGCGGACCAGAGACCAAAGACTATGCCGGCTAAAACAACGATCAGAAAGAACTTCTCGCTGAAGACCGGCATGACGTTTATCGAGTGGTGAAAATAGCGGATTCCGAGGCTGTAGGAGACCTGGTAGCTTACAATGCCCGCAACGAACGAGGGCAGTAGGACGTCATACAGCAGGCTTCCCACGAAAAGAACCTCGACGCCAAAGATCGCTCCCGCGATCGGGGTGCCGAAGACGGATGCAAAGCCGGCGCTGATGCCGCATATGACGAGTTTCTTGCGGTCGCGCATGCTGAATCTGAACAGATCGGCAAGAAATGAGGACAATCCGGCCCCAATTTGTGCGCACGGACCTTCCTTGCCGACCGATCCTCCAGCCGCGAGCGTAATAATAGTGCCAAGCAGCTTGACAGGGACAACCAGGGGATCGATTCTGCCGGAACGCTTATGAACGGCCTCGATGACCTTTTCCGTCCCGTGACCTTCCGCTTCCGGCGCGATGTGCTTGATCAGCAGTACGGTGACAACCAGCGCGGCGGGAAGAGCCAGAAAATAATACTTATGCTCGGAACCAAATATCTGGCTCCAAGCCAGAATCTTGAGGAAGATTGCAGTAGCTGTGCCGACGACTACTCCGGTCACACTTGCCAGCACGAGCCACTTAAGGATGCTGATAAAAATGACCGTTTGTTCAGTGAGTATACGTCTCGGCATAAAAAGTGGTTGTCCTCAGGATCTCTTTACAGGGCGCTAAAGGTTTGCAATGTACCTGGCGAGGGAGGTCGGGTCGCATTACAATTACAGTATACTACTCAAGTAGGTCTCGGAACAAGCCCATCTGCCAATGTGGGCGGGCGCTTACATCTGTGGGCAGCATGGGCCTGTGTCGACCTCGCCGTCTATAGAAAGGTGATTCTCGACAGCCGCGACTCCCGGCACAGACTCCGCGATTTCCTGGGCTATGCCGAACTCGTCCAGGCTGTCCACCACGCCGTGCAAAGTTACTGTCCCGTCCTGTGTTGCAACGTGTATAGTTTTCTTGGAAGTTATCCTGCTGTCCGCTCGAAGCGCGTTCCTGATGCTGTCGATCAATTCGATAACCAATGGGTTTCCTCCTCATCCAGATGGGCTAAATACTATATACCCGAACCCGGCTAAGCCGGACCCAGAGAGACTTTTTCTACGGAAACACGGAAGGGAAAGGTAACGGGTAACAGGTAACAGAGGGCCTTCCCATGCCCCTTACCGACACCCAACACCTGTCTTCCGTCCTTCCGTGGCTAATAATCCTTCTCAATGGCGTACTGCGGGCTGGAAGGAATCTGTATAATGCGAGTGCTGTTGCTCGGGATGCCTGACGTAGCGAGTTGTTTTGACAGGGTAATGCGGATGCCGAACCTGGGGATAGTGTCGATCGCTGCGAACCTGACTGGGGCGGACGTGCGCGTGCTGGACCTGGTTCTGCATCCCAAAGCGGTCCGCAGGGTGGTCTCGGAACATCTTGAGAGGCTAAAGCCCGATGTTGTCGGGCTTTCGGCGATGACGTTCCAATATGACACGGCAAAAGAGGTAGCATCTGTTGTCCGCCAAGTGCGGCCCGGCGCCGCAACGGTCCTCGGAGGCTACCATGCCACACTCGCGACCGATCTTATAGCTGCCGACCCGGACGCTGAGGTCTTCGATTTCCTCGTGCGGGGAGAAGGGGAGGTCGCGATGAACCTGCTTGTCGAGGCGCTTGCGGGAAGGCGAGATTTGAGCGATGTGCCGGGGCTGTCCTACCGGAGGGACGGAAGGTTCGTGCACAACCCACAGGCGGCTCTGCTCGACCTATCGCGGCTCAATATCCCTCTGCGCAGCGCTCGCTTGAGCTATGGTTTTACATATTTCGGGAAACCGTTCGACGCAGTGGAGACCTCACGCGGCTGCCCGAAACAGTGTAATTTCTGCAGCGTGAGGCAGCTCTATGGGCGAAGCTACAGGTTTTATCCGGTCGAAAGGGTGCTCGCTGACATCTCAGACGCCAGAGAACGCGGGGCCAGGGGAATTTTCTTCGTCGATGACAACATCAACCTGAAGCCGGGCCACCTGCGCGAACTCTGCGGCGCGATCACTGAGGCCGGGCTAGACAATCTCGAATACATCACCCAGGCCGACGTAGCCGGTTTTCTGAACGAGCCGGAGCTGCCGGGACTGATGCGCACGGCAGGGTTTTCGGGAGTTTTTCTCGGTATTGAGAGCGTGGCAGCGGAGAATTGGAAGTTCCTCGGAAAGAGAAACTCGCCGGAAGGCACGCGGAAAGTGATACGGTCCCTCAGGAAGAATGGCATCGGGGTTGCAGGAGGATTCATAATCGGCAACCCTGAAGACGACGCATCGGCTATTCGCGATGCCTTCAGGACCGCGCGCATGCTGCCGGTCGACCACGCGATAATGTGGTGTCTCACTCCCTATCCCGGAACCGAGGCGAGGGAGATGATGCTTGCTGAGGGCCTGGTTGAGAACCCCTCCGAGTTTCGACGGTATAACGGGTTTATATGCAACGTCCGGACCAGGTACCTTACGCACACTGAGCTTGTACGTGCTATCGCAAGGGAAGGGGCAAAGCTCTATTTCAATCCGGCGTTCTTCCTGCGGAGCCGGGCCTGGCCGCGGTCTCTTAGAGCTGCGTGGATATACTTCCGGACGGTCTTCGAATATCTTACCCGCGCGCGCCGGAACAGCCTGTTTGCATCGAGGCATAAAATGTAAATATTCGGAAGGGGTGATTCTTCATGCGGAGTAATATCAATTGCCTTTGCAGCCGACAGCTAGCACTCCCGCATCCTTCGACAGGCTCAGGATGCGGGAGTGCTAGCAACTCACGATGCGGGAGTGCACGCGCAGGATGCAGGACTGCTCGTTCCTACCACAACTGGTATAGGAATAGCAGGGGGGCGGTGTGGTGGGCTTTGCCCGCGGCAGCAGCAGGCATACTGCTGGCAGCCGGGATGGTCTACGCGTTGGCTCTTCTCACGGTTATGACAGGTCAGATCAAACAGATGAGCTCTGATTTGCGCGCTCTGCCCAAGCTCAACCGGCAGTTAGACAACCTGACCGGCAAGCTCTCTTTGCTGGAAGAAACGAACGAGAAGCTGGATCGGGTTGAACGCACTTTAGGGTTTCTCCCGCTTGTGAACGACAAGCTCGGCGTGACAAACGAAAAGTTAGACTTGACGAATTCGAAGCTTACAACTACGAATCGCGGCATAGCGAATATGCAGGACCAACTGGAGGGCGTACAAGGGCGGCTCACGGATATGGAGCAGGCGTTGGCAGTACTGCCTGAGATGCGGCAACAGCTAGTCGTGACGAACGAACGGCTAGCGGGTGTCTCGTCCAGTCTCATGGGAATGCAGGATCTGCTCCAGACCACTAACAGCCGTATTGGGGATATGCAAACCGGAATCAGCGGGCTCAGCGAGCAGGTCACGGCGATGCGCGGTGACATCGGCGGTATGAGGACGCAGCTTGCCGTCCTTCCTGAAATGAAGACCAGCCTGGATGCCACAAACAGCAGGCTTGGTACTACCAATGAATCGCTTGCGGGGATGCGGGCACAGCTTTCTACTATGGCCGAAAGCCTGCAAGAGACCAACCAGACTACGGCGGAGATGGCAAAGAGTCTGAAGAAATTGCCGAAACAGGGCGCCCTCGGCTTCGCACTGCTCGCCGCTGCGGAACTGATCGGCGACTAGTTTACCAAGTCGCTCTCAGGGTTACACTATCCATGAAATCATTAGTAAGTGAGGACTGACTACAATGAGCGATGAGAAGTTCAGCGAGAGCGAGGAGCGGGCAAAACGCGCGCTCGACGAAGAAGCCGACCGCGTAAGGCTCGAGCAGATTATCAGGAAGAGAGAGATTAGTGAGGAAGAAGCCTGGGAAATAGGCCAGGAAGAGGGAGCCGAGGAGCATTTCACGGCTGTGGAAGAAGAAGAAGGCTGAGAAAGCAACCAAGGGATCATATCTTATACCACTCGTGTATGGTTTGGCCGGACTGTTGGTTTTCTGAAACGCGAATGACGCGAAGAAGCGCGAATAACGCGAAAAGGGGGCCGGGTCGGAGGAAGGATTCCTCCAACAACACAGTATCAGAGGCCGGGGGCCGGACGGATGTCCGCCGCACGTGCGCCGGGGAGGAATCTCCCCGGCTATCAAGATGTACGATGGCCCGGCCGTGTGCGGCGCCTTGGGTGGTAGAAAACCGCTGACTGCTGAGAGCTTCTTTCGCGTCATTCGCCTTAATTCGCGCAATTCGCGTTTCAGAAAACCTAACGCTGTGGCCGTCCAAACACGATTGGGTATTACAGCTCGTGCTTGTGAAACGCCGCGTAAAACTGTGGCAAATTCCTCCAATGCCCCCGTTTTTCGCATGACATGTTGCCTGAACAGTGATGCGTTCATGTAATGTTCACTACTAATGAACACCAAATTGGACTTGTAACCCCACTCTAAAGGCCATTCCCAAGCTCAAAATGCGCTGGTCGGCATGCGTTGGCATGCGGCAAACATGCGTTCGTAAGATTTCTCAGAAATATCTTGGATTGTACGGAAAAAATCGGCCTACTTGCGGTCTTATAATTATGGAGGACAAATTTTTTGTGGACGGCTGGGGGTAGTAATCGAACGTATGTGCGATATGTCAGGAGGTTGGGATGCTATCGTGGAGGCAGCGTAGGGCGGTGAAGCTTATGTTCTGCAAGCCGGACGAGGAGGTCGCCCGGGAGTTGGGTGTGAAGCTGGAGACGGTAGCCCTGTGGCGCGAGAATACGGAGTTTCAGGAGGCTCTGGCGGAGGAGGAGAAGGCCATCAAGTCCGCTGCGGCCAGGATAAGCTCGGATGCCTCGCTTGCAGCCGCGAAGAATCTCCACAGATTGATGACCGAGGGGAAGGACGGCAAGCTGTGCCTGGACACTCTGAAGGCGAGCGGCGCGTTTGAAAAGAAGGAAAACGATCCTGCCGACGCCCTTGAGTCGCTGGTCCAGCGTGCAGCGGAAGGCAATGGGACGGATACTTGACACACACGGGCGGCTCCGGCTGGCCCGTATGCTTTTCGGCTGGCGTCCGCATCCGACTCAGAGGCTGTGGCTTCTTGATGATGCCCGGGTTAAAGTAGCGGCATGCGGACGAAGGTGGGGCAAGACCGAGGCCGCCGCAGTCGATGCCGCCACCTTCGCGGTCGCTGTCCCAGAGTCGATTCAGATGATAGTCTCCCCGACCTACGACCAGAGTCGGCTTTTTTCGATACCGTCGAGCGGATGCTCATGGCCCGGGCAATCACTCGGCGGGCGGCCAGGGTAACACGAACGCCCTACCCAAGGCTTCAGATCGGCAGGAGCCTTATTATGGCCAGGACCGCCGACGAGGATGGGCGCAACCTGCGGGGACACTCGGCGGACCGGGTGATCGTCGATGAGGCCGCGTACGTGAAGGACAGGGTGGTCGAGGAGGTAGTCGGCCCGATGCTCGCTGACAGGAACGGCCAGCTCGTGATGATCTCGACACCGTTCGGAAGAAACCATTTTTATCGCGCTTTCGTGCAAGGGGCAAGGGGCCAGAGGTCAGGGGTCGGTAGCCAGCAGCCAGAGCCAGCATGGAGCGAAGCGAAGGACGGGTCGCCGGATAGACCGGAGGTCGTGGGTTCTTGCCGGCCCCCGTCCTCTGGCCCCTTGCCCCTGCGTCGCTGCGCTTCGTTTCGCTTTCCGTCCTGGGAGAACCCGTTCATCAGCCGTGAGTACATAGAGTTTCAGCGCGAGGTGCTTACTCCCAGGCAGTTTGCGGTCGAGTATGAGGCGGAGTTCCTGGACGACCAGAACTCGGTGTTTGCGTGGGGGCTGATTCAGGAGGCAGTGGCGCTCTCAAGATCGGGAGCGCTGTCCGAAGAGCCATGGGTTGTGGCCGGGATCGACTGGGCAAGGTATTCGGACTACACTACAGTCGTGGTCCTCGACGCGGGAGTTATGCCGCACAGGGTCATAGCGATGGACAGGTTCCACAGGCTGTCCTGGGAGGCGCAGGTCGAGCGTGTGGCCAACCTTCTGCTCAGACACAGGGTGAGCGCGGCGCTCACGGACCAGACGTCGATAGGCGATCCGCTGCTTGAGCAACTTCGCAGGACGATCTGGGACCGCGGCACGGGGATGTCGATCGAGGGGCTTACGTTCACGAACTCGAGCAAGCGTGAGATCGTGGACAACCTGGTCATCAGGCTCTCGCACCACGAGCTTGCGATTCCCGACGACGAGCAGCTAATCCGAGAGCTTCAGTATTTCGAGTATGAGCTGACCGGCGCCGGGAACGTGCGGATGAACGCAAAGTCGGGCTACACGGATGATCTCGTCGTGGCCCTTGCGCTTGCTGAGTTCAAGGCGAAGTCGCACGCCGGCCCGGCGAGGTTTCTGTCGAGTGGCCGGGCGAGGGAGTCGCTTGCGTAAGAGTAATGCTTCGTACGTAATGCTTTTAACGAAGAAAGCTCGAAAGGAAAGAAAGTTAGAAATGATGACCGACTATCTTCCCACTTGCTCGGGCGGATTTGGAATCAGTACTGTCGAAAGTTCAAGTTGCTGCTCGCTACGAC
>JACPPP010000329.1 GCA_016190935.1 Armatimonadota bacterium
AGCAATATACGCCGCATCTTGAGCCATCCTGAGCTTGTCGAAGGATGAGCGTGTCGAAGCACGAAAGGTGCGGCGCTTCGTAGTCGGCACCCTTCGACAGGCTCAGGATGCCTTGAATATGCTAAAAACGATGCTCCTGGTAATTACCTCATCGTGCTTGCACCTGGATAGCGTTCGGGGCTATAATACTCATGGGCCAATGGCTAAAGGCCCGCCAAACTCTGTCTTTTGACCTCCAGGAGGGACTATAGTGACAAAGCTGTGCCGACCCCTCATACTGATAATCATTGCGTCTGTATTACTGACGGCGGCTCTTCTGCTTGCCGGCTGCGGGAAAAAGGAAGAAACTGCCGCGGCGCCGGATCCTCAGCAGACAATGCCTATGCCGCCGGGGATGCCGGGTATGCCTCCCGGCACGGGCGGGCCACCCGGAATGCCCGGTATGCCTATGATGCCCGGTATGCCTCCTGGCGGCGGCCCGCCAATGCCTGGTGGGATGCCGGGGACTCCGACGACTGGAGGCCAGCCGGGAGCCCCGGCCGCTGCGAGTGCGCCGGATAAACCTCAGCCTGGCGCCATCCCACTTGAGAAGATGGAACTGAAGTCGCCCGTAGAGCAGGTGAAAAAGCAGTCGGGCGAAACTACTCTCGATTTCATACGGTTCAAGTTTGCCGACCCGGATGGCAAGGAATATATGTGCGAAATGCCAGCAAGTGTGGCCAAGGTCGAGAGGACAAAAGGTGAGTGGCTGGCATGCTTTATCATCTACGGTGAGGAAATACCGAAGAAAGTCGAGAAGAAACAGGAGAAGGTCCGCCCCTTGAGCGACTTTCCGTTCGTTTCTCCGCCGCCCGCAGAGCAGCCGATAGACCAGCAACAGCAGCCCGCGTTCGGATTGTAGGCAGGAATCAGTGCATTTTCAGCTCTGGCAGTGGGCGCTTGGAGGGCTGGCAGCGGTTGTGGCCGGGATTTCCAAGACCGGCATGCCGAGTATCGGTATAATAGTTGCTCCCCTTCTTGCCGCCGCCTTTGGCGGGTGGCAGGCTCTTGGCGTCATGCTGCCTATGCTCATATTCTCCGACATCTTTGCCGTCGCCTGGTACCGGCGGCATGCGGAGTGGGATAAGATATGCGCGATGCTTCCCTGGGTCCTGGTAGGTGTATTCATAGCTGGCGTCGCCCTCTGGAGCCTGGGGAAGGTAGGAGGGGAAAGAGACTTACTCAGCAAGCTCATCGGAGCACTTGTGCTCTTGATGCTTGGAATGTACTTCCTCCAGAACGCCATAGGCGATGACCGCCTGGCCCCCAAATCGAAGTTCGGGGCGGCCTCGGCGGGAAGCGCAACAGGGTTCGCTGGCACCGTATCGAGCGGAGCGGGCCCGATAATTTCGATCTACCTCTCCGCCCTACGGATGCCCAAGGAACAGTTTATGGGGACCTCCGCCTGGTTTTATCTTTTGCTAAACCTCTCGAAACTCCCGATCCTGCTTCTCCTTGGAGTGATCAACCCGGAGAAGCCGATGATCACAGTTCAAACGCTCGGCGTGTCCGGCCTGATGGGGCCTATGCTCGTTCTTGGCGTATTCGCCGGCAAGTGGATGCTCCCCCGCGTCTCTCAGAGGCTGTTTGATACCGTAGTGTTAGGACTCTCGGCAGTCTTCGCGGTGAAGCTGTTGCTGGGCTAGCTACAGTCTTTCCTTAGTGCATCCATTCGTAAATACGCTGCCGTTCAGGCTGTTGAAGGTTGAAAGTTGAATGGGACTGGCTCGGTGGAAGCATCACCATCCCTTCATTCAACACTAAACATTCAACATTCAACCCTTTATGGGCGGATGGTGACGGGCGTGCCGAGGGGGACCAGGCTGAAGATTTCGTCCATCTCTTCGTTGGTCACGGCGATGCAACCCGCGGTCCAGTCAGTCTGAGGACGGGACCTGGATCCTTCTCCGTGGATGCAGATGCTGCCGCCGATCCGCGTGTCCTGCGGCGGAGTGGAGCGCCGCTCATAGGCGGAGATGACGGCATCCAGGGTAGACTTGTTGACCAGCCCCGACTCGACTCCGTTTCTGGCGTCCTCCAGGGAGGGATAGGATATCAGCAGAGACCTGTAGTATGAGCTTTCGGTGTTGCGTCTACAGACATAGTAAGTCCCTTCAGGCGTGCGGCCGTCACCTCGACGGGTCTTATGGCCGGTGGGGGCGAATCCGAGGTAAACCGTGTAGCTGCGGTATTCTTTTCCGCTCACGAACATTGTCATTTTGCGGTCCGTTTTGTCCACCAGCAAATGGTAGCCTTTGGGGCGCGGCGTAAAGTCGTCAGTCTTTGGGCTGGGCATTTGGGCAGTCGGTCGAACTGGAAGTGAGCGGCTTGTGTAGGTGCTACGATTCACGGGTGCCGTGTTCTTTCGGTCAGAAGCATGTATGGCCACTGCAAAGAGTATGACTGCTATGATGACAGACAGGGCAGCGGCGGAACAATGAGTCTTATTTATGGCTGTGTCCTCCGATTTACATTTGTGCTTAACGTTATGTGAACGCCAAGCTCATCTTTTCACCATTATACCACTAACATTGCAGAGCTACCAGCAGGTCATTTGCCGTGTTTGTCGCTGGAATGTCATGCTGAACCTGATTCAGCATCTCTTTACAGTCGTCATGACTCGCAGAGTCATGACTGGCTGGCGCAGTAAGCAGGTTTGGACGAAAAGCTACAGGGTATGATAGAATGTCCAATATGAAGCAAGCAGGCCCACAAACTGTGGGGCGAGAGGTTGGTCATGCGTATTGAGCGGGATGCGCTTGGGGAGAAGGTCGTGCCGGAGGATGTGTACTGGGGCATTCAGACCGAGAGGGCAATCGAGAACTTTCCAATAAGCGGCCTTCGGTTTCCGCGGGATATGGCTCGCGCGATTGGTGCCGTCAAAGCCGCCGCCGCACAAACGAATATGGAACTCGGAGCACTCGACCCCGGAATTGGGACGCCTATCATCCAGGCCGCGCGAGAAGTGCTGGAAGGGAAACTTGACGACCAGTTCCTGGAGGATGTCTTCCAGGCCGGAGCGGGAACTTCGTTCAATATGAACGCCAACGAAGTCATCGCAAATCGGGCGCTCGAGATCGTGGGCGAACCGAGAGGAAGATACGATAAGATAGGACCTAACGACCACGTCAATATGTCTCAGTCCACGAATGATGTATTTCCTACGACCCTCCGAGTGGCCGCGCTTTGGATGATAGAAAGAGAGTTCTGTCCGGGGGCTGCGAGGCTGAAGGACGCGCTGGCGGCGAAGGCTCGGGAGTTCGACGCCATAGTGAAGGCCGGGCGCACGCACTTGCAGGATGCAGTTCCCATCCGGCTCGGGCAGGAGTTCGGGGGATACGCAGCCGCAACGGCGCGCTCGATAGACAGAATTCTCGACGCTGCAACAACGCTGCAGCGGATAAACCTCGGGGCTACGGCAGTCGGCACCGGACTGAACGCGCCGCCGGGATACCGGGCGCTTGTGGTCCAGAGGCTTGCGGAAATCTCGGGGCTTCCTCTCAAACCGGCGGAGAACCTGGTGGAGATCACCCAGAGCGCGGCGGATTTTTCGTACGTCTCCTCGGCGCTCAGATCGTTCGCTCTGGAGTTGATCCGCATTGCAAACGATCTTCGGCTCCTATCGTCCGGGCCATATACGGGCTTTGCTGAGATCAAACTTCCCGCCGTGCAGCCGGGGTCTTCGATAATGCCGGGAAAGGTCAATCCCTCTATACCGGAGATGGCGGATATGGTCGGGTTCCAGGTGGTCGGCAAT
>JACPPP010000324.1 GCA_016190935.1 Armatimonadota bacterium
GGGACGGATAGCTACGCCAAAACGGGGGCAAACGGCCAAAGACAGCCGGTAAAAAAGCCATCTGACCGCGACTCTACCATGCCAATCACCTCTTCCCTGCCGCCGACACGCCGCAAGACCGCCCTTCATAGACCGCCCAGAGGCTACCACCGCCCCTATTCCCGGATTCAGGCCCAGTCGCGTGTTGCCACAATGAGCCTGAACCGTTATAATTAGCTGTTGATGTTTCTGTGGAGGATGAGACTTGAAAGACAAAGATAGGGAATATGTTCTGAGAACAGCAAAGGATCAGAACGTCAAATTCGTAAGGCTCTGGTTTACAGATATCCTTGGGTTCCTGAAGAGCTTTTCCATAACAGTTGCAGAGCTTGAAGGCGCGCTAGAGGATGGAATGGGGTTCGATGGGTCGTCGATCGAGGGTTTTGCCAGGATCGATGAGAGCGATATGATAGCCAAGCCGGATCCGAACACCTTTACCCTGCTTCCATGGCGCTCTACACAGGAAGGCAACGTCGGAAGGATGTTCTGCGACATCATCTATCCCGACGGCCGTCCGTATGATGGCGACCCAAGATGGGTGCTCAAGCAGCAGCTAAAGCGAGCCGCTGACATGGGCTACACCTTCTATGTGGGGCCCGAGCTCGAATACTTCTATTTCAAGAGCTCTCAAGGGACTCCTGTGGGGCTCGACTCGGGCGGCTACTTCGATCTTACGCCTCTCGATGTCGCTACGGACCTTCGCAAGGATACGATTCTGACCCTTGAGGCAATGGGAATCCCGGTGGAGTACAGCCATCACGAAGTGGCTCACAGCCAGCACGAGATAGACCTTCGCTACACCGATGCCCTTACTATGGCCGACAGCACGATGACGTACAGGCTCGTGGTAAAAGAGGTGGCGATGAAATACGGCGTCTACGCGACGTTCATGCCCAAGCCGATCTACGGCCAGAACGGAAGCGGAATGCACGTCCATCAGTCGCTGTTTAAGGGCAACAGGAACGCCTTCTATGACGCAAAGGCTAAGTACCAGCTCTCCGATACCGGAAAGAAGTACATTGCCGGACTGATGGCCCACGTGGGCGAGATCACTCTCGCGCTGAACCAGTGGGTCAACTCATATAAGAGACTTGTGCCGGGATATGAGGCGCCGGTGTATATTTCCTGGGCCTTGAGGAACAGATCCGATCTGATCAGAGTCCCCGGTTACAGGCCGGGCAAGGAAGAGGCAACCAGGGTTGAGCTTCGTTCGCCGGACCCTGCCTGCAACCCTTACTTGGCGTTCGCCCTGATGCTTGCGGCGGGGCTTGATGGCATGGAGAAGAACTACGACCTTCGGGAGCCGTACGAGGGGAACATCTATGAGCTGCCCGAAGCGGAGCGAACGAGAATGGGCATCCAGACGCTGCCCGAGGACCTGTATGAGGCCATAAAGGTGGCTGAGAAGAGCGAGCTGATGCGCCGCACCCTGGGCGACCACGTCTTTGAGAAGCTGATTGAGAACAAGAAGGTGGAGTGGGCGCGTTTCAAGGCGCAGGTTACAAGCTACGAACTGGAAGAATACCTGCCGATACTCTAAGTTATCGCCTTAAGGCGGTGTTAGATCAGGAGCATCGTTTGTGACCGGGCATTCAAACCTTGGCCACGCATCGTGATCCCTTCACGACGCATGCTGAGCCTGTCGAAGGATGCCGCAGCGCACTCTTCGTGCTTCGACAGGCTCAGCATGCGCTCGGAGTGCGTTGCTAGCGTGATTCCGCCAACAAACGATGCTCCTGGGTGTTAGATGGGCAATGGGGCCGGCTGCCGACAACGCACCGGCCCCGTTGCGTATAGATGATAAGAGATGTATCGTGTGCTGATTGTGACAGATGACCAGCGGCTGGCGACTTCAGTTTCTGGGGCGCTTGCGGGATCGAACGTCATAACGTCGGTCGTGGGCACGAACCTGGAACCGATCGAGGAGGCTATGTCCAGGGGCGGGCCGGATGCCGTTGTAGTTGACGGACGGACCGACTCGCCGCTCGACTCTCTCCTTAGAATCGTCCGTGAGCAGCCAGGTCTGGAGGAGGTTCCTGCCATCGGGATCCTTCCTGAGGATGCCCTGTCGATGCTGCCGCTTCCTACGCTCGACGACTTCGTGTTCGAGCCTGTGTCCGTCCAGGAGTTGGTTGCGCGGGTGTTGACCAGACTCGCCCACTCCCAGTTGCTGGACGGCGGCAACGTTGTCCGCGTCGGCAGGCTTGTGGTCGATATCGACAACTACAAGGCCAGAATCGACCGAACCCAGCTCGACCTCACCTACAAAGAGTTCGAGCTTCTGAGGTTCCTGATAACCCGCAGGGGCCGCGTCTTCACAAGAGAAGCGCTCCTGAACCGAGTGTGGGGCTACGACTACTTTGGAGGCGCGAGGACCGTAGATGTCCACATCCGCAGGCTTCGCTCAAAGCTCGGCCAATATCAAAGCTACATAGAGACCGTCCGCAACGTTGGCTACAGATTCAGCGAAGAGGATTGAAAGGAATCGAGAAACGATGAACGCGGAACTTGACGGCCCACAGGCAGCACGAAGAAGAAGCATTTATGCCTTCGCAATCACGTTCGTAGCCGCAGTCGGAGGATTTCTGTTCGGCTACGATCTCGCCCTCATCGCCGCAGCCAACATGTTCCTCAAAGAGCAGTTTCATCTCTCAGAGCAGGCGCTGGGTTTGTTCAACAACTGGACTGGCTGGTCGGTTATGGGTGGTTATATTCCGATGCTGTTCGAGATGTCGGGTGTAGAGAGCCGGCAGCTTGCAATACTGCAGTTCTCGGTCACTTATCTCTTCATGGCTATCGTGACGCTCATTTCCTTGTGGCTGGTGGACAGGCTGGGAAGGCGGCCGCTTTGGATATTCGCATCGATCTTTATGGCGATCATCACTGCGCTCACCGGGGCAGTTTTTCACTTTGATACGCGCGGGGGTGATTGTGCTTCTGGTCATCATGCTCTGCACGCTGCCACACGGGCTGGCTCTGGGTCCGCTCCCGTGGTTGATGATGTCGGAGATATTCCCAACCAGGGTTCGTGCCAAGGCTGTGGCTGTTACCACCACATTTCTCTGGCTGGTGATTTACACGGGCGCGCAATTATTCCCGATGGTAATTGGCTGGTCTGAAAGGACGATTGGTTCGCCTGCCGCGGCTTTCTGGCTTTTCACATTCGTCTGCGGGCTGTCGCTTGTATTCGGTTGGAGGCGCTTAGCGCTGCAACATCGACAACATGTTGTCGTTCAGTCAACGATGCCGAGTTCGGCTTGGGTTTATCGCTTCTTGTGTTGTTATGGAAGGATTTGTTTGGAGCGCGATAGAAAAGCGGGAGCTAAGCCGCTCCCGCACTCCAGGGAAGGCTTCTTCCATAACAACATCAGTGCGATAAACCCAAATCACCGGGGTTCAACTGCCACCGGAAGGTGGCCCCTTTTTCCAAGCACAGTCTTGGGAAAAGCTTAGATACTTTCATAGCTTCTCATACGCATGTTGAGACGCAAATGTTAACTTTCGACAGTACCGATTGCAAATCCCTCCCCATCGTATGATGAAATAATTCATCCCTTCATACTCGCTTCATCCC
>JACPPP010000338.1 GCA_016190935.1 Armatimonadota bacterium
AGGCATCCTGAGCCTGTCGAAGGGTGCCGACTACGAAGCGCCGCACCTTTCGTGCTTCGACACGCTCATCCTTCGACAAGCTCAGGATGGCTCAAGATGCGGCGTATATTGCTCACGCCGGTTAAAAACGATGCTCCTGCTTCCCTTCATCCGCGTCTTGTGGCTCTACCGGCTAATATGGTACAATAAAGCCGACGGATTTGTGTATGAAGGACAGGCTTGACGTATGCCATTAGTCGTGGGCGTGAGCTTCAGGAAGACCGGAAAGATTTACCACTTCGATCCACAGGAGCTTTCGCTGTCTGAAGGAGATTTCGTTATCGCCGAAACCGCGCGTGGTATCGAGTTCGGCGAGGTAATGCTTGGGCCGAGAGAGGTCAAGGAAGAAGACCTGGTGGCGCCCCTCAAGAAAGTGGTGAGGATCGCTACCGGAGACGACCTCGATCGGGCCGCGGCCAACAGGGACTACGAGAAGCGAGCTTTGGAGACCTGTCAGCATAAGATTGCTGAGCACGGACTTCCGATGAAGCTGCTTGACGCGGAGTATTGCTTCGACGGCAGCCAGGTCACGTTTTCGTTCTCGGCGGAGGGTCGCGTTGACTTCAGAGAGCTTGTAAAAGACCTTGCCGCTACGCTGAGGACCAAGGTTCAGCTTCATCAGATAGGTGTGCGGGACGAGGCAAAGTTGATCGGGGGCTACGGCAGTTGTGGAAGGCAGCTCTGCTGCAGCAGTTTCCTTTCCTCCTTCGAGCCGGTATCGATGAAGATGGCGAAGGACCAGAGCTTGTTCTTAAACCCGGCGAAGTTCTCCGGGGTGTGCGGCAAGCTGCTGTGCTGTCTGCGCTACGAGCACGAGTTCTACAAAGAGGTCAAGGAATATCTGCCCGCTGTCGGTGCGGTTGTGCAGACAAGCCACGGCCGCGGTAAGATAGTCGATATAAATGTGGTCTCGGGTATGTTGACTGTTGAGCTGGAAGAAGCTCTGACGATAAACATACCGGCACAGGACCTGAACCTGGGCGGATGCTGTCGTAAGCACGGGGTTGGATGCCAGATGAAGGAATCTCACTGCCAGCCGCTTAGAGCAGTGAGCGATTAGCGATGAGGGAACAGGCCAAAAGGGATTTTAGATTTCAGGTTTTAGATTTTAGATTGAAGGAGACTCCAATCTGCAATCTGAAATCTCAAATCTGAAATCCCTCTGGCCCCCATCCCCTGCTGAAAGCTGATTGCTGACGGCTGAGAGCTAGAATAGATGCCTATTTACGAGTTTCGCTGCGATAGCTGTAACAAGAAGTTTGACAGGTTGTGCAGAATGGGTGAGAATGATGGAGCCGTCTGCCCGAACTGTGGGGGAAAAGCGAGCCGCATATTCTCGACTTTCTACTCGATGAGCGCTTCGAGCGGAGGCTCGTCAGCTCGCCAGGGAAGCAGTTGCTCAGGCTGCACAAGCTCGAATTGTGCCACTTGCGGGTAAAGTAACGCGCTGAGAAAAGTGACAAGTGACAAGTGCGAAGTGACAAGTGCGGAATGTGGAGACTTGACACTTGAGACTTGTCACTTTTCACTTGTTTGGGGGTTTGACCCTTGGAAGAGAAAGTTTTCTATATAACAACGCCCATATACTACGTTAACGACGTCCCCCACATTGGGAACGCCTATACAACGATGGTAGCCGATATTGTTGCGCGCTTTCAAAGGCTGCTCGGTCGCGAGGTGTTGTTCGCGACCGGAACAGACGAGCACGCGATAAAGGTCGCGGAGGCGGCGGAGGCCGAGGGGATCGATCCGAAGACGTTCGTAGACCGGATCGCGCCTAAGTTCAAAGAAGTCTGGAAAGAGCTCGAGATATCGTACGACGACTTCATTCGGACGCCCGAACCCAGGCACGTTCGCGTGGTCCAGGAGGCGTTCCGTAGGCTGAGAGACAGCGGAGATATCTACAGAGGAGTCTACGAAGGGTGGTACTGCGTTCCGGATGAGACATTCTTCCGGGAGTCTGAGGTAACGGACGGACTCTGCCCGAACCCGGAGTGCCGCCGGCCGGTCCAGTGGGTTCAGGAAGAGACCTACTACTTCAGGCTTTCAGCTTACCAGGACAGGCTTCTCCAGTGGATCGAGTCGAATCCGGGCTGTCTGCAGCCGGAGTTTCGCAAGAACGAGGTTGTCAGCTTCATCAAGCATGGTCTGCAGGATATCTCCGTCAGCCGCGCAAACCGCGGCTGGGGCATCCCGGTGCCGGACGAGCCGGACAAAGTAATCTATGTCTGGTTCGACGCGCTGCTGAACTATATTACGGTGGCAGGCTGGCTTTCGGACGAGGAGAAGTTCCACCGCACCTGGCCCGCAGACTTGCAGCTTATGGGCAAGGACATATTCGTCCGGTTCCACTCCACATTCTGGCCCGCCATGCTGATGGGGCTTGGCATTCAGCCGCCCAGGGTGCTGTTCGGGCACGGGTTCTGGTCGGTCGAGGGAGAGAAAATATCGAAGTCCAGAGGCAACGCGATCTCTCCGGCGAAGCTGGCGGAGGATCTTGCGTCCAGGTCCGGCGCGAAGCGCGAGGTGGCCGTGGATGCCATCCGCTACTTTATGGTCAGAGAAGTTCCATTCGGAGTTGACGCGGACTTCTCCAGAAGCGCCCTTGTGCACCGTTTTAATTCCGATCTTGCGAACGATCTCGGAAACCTGCTCAACAGAACCCTTTCAATGGTCGGCTCCTACTTTGATGGAGTCGTGCCGAAGCCTGCGGGAGTTGCCGAGGAAATAAAGTCTGAAGTGCTTTCGGCGGTGGCGGAGTGCGAGACGGCTCTCAGCAGCCTCGAGTTCGCCAGAGGGCTTGAGGCGATATGGAGAGCTGTCAGCGCAGGCAACCGGTTCGTCGACGAGCGCGCGCCCTGGCGACTGATGAAAGAAGGCAAGCGGGAGGAGGCCGCGACGGTGCTCTACTCGGTGCTTGAGACGGCCAGGATCGTTGCGATTACCCTGTCTCCTGTTATGCCGTCGGCAGCCCGCGAGATATGGCGGCAGATAGGGAGTCCGGGCGATTTCGAATCGGTCGGCTGGGCGGCGGCGCTCGAATGGGGTGTACTGCCGTCCGGGATCATGACCGCCGGCCCGCAGCCTATCTTCCCCAGGATCGAGGAGCGAAAGAGGGAGCCAAAAGCGGAAGCAGGGGCGGAATCTCCTGTTGGGGCGGGATTTGCAATCCCGCCCCAACAGGCGCCCGAAGAGACTAAACCGGAGGCGGAGGAGCCTGTGATAAGCTACGACGAGTTCAAGAAGCTCGATATCAGAGTCGCTGAGATAAAAAGCGCCGAGCAGGTTGCCGGAACTGATAAACTCCTGCAACTCACGGTTGACCCCGGCGACGGGGAACGAACAATCGTGGCCGGAATAGCTCAGTGGTATGAGCCGGAGAAGCTTCTCGGAAAGAAGATCGTGCTCCTCGCCAACCTTCAGCCCGCGAAGATCCGCGGGGTCGAGTCCAGGGGGATGCTCCTTGCCGCCGATGTCGATGGCAGGGCTATAATCCTGACTCCCGACGAGGACGTCCCATCCGGGGCGAAAGTGCGATAGCAAGATGGGTGTTGGGGGCCAGGGGCCGGTCATGGGAAATGCAAAATGAAAAATGCAAAGTGCAAAATGCAAAATGGTCCTAATGGTGTCCGATTTGCCCTCCCGGAGGAGATCGCCATCCATCATATCGTCTCCTTCAATCTAAAATCTAAAATCTAAAATCTAAAATCTGAAATCCCTCCGGCCCCCGCCGAAGGCTGACGGCTGACCGCCGAAAGCTGAGACCTATCTTTGAAGGGAAATCAAGAATGCCTTTACCAAGCGCAAGTAACAGCTTGACGATCAGAATCAAATACACGAACAAAGTGGGCAATCTAGCCATGCTGACTGAGGCCATAGCCAAAGCCGGCGGAAGCATAGGGGCAGTGGACCTCGTGGAGGTAAGCCCGAAGCAGATTATCAGGGACCTAACAATCGACTGTGTTGACTCCCACCATGAGGAGTCCATTGTCCAGGCTATAAGGGACCTGCCCGGTGTCGAGGTCGTCAATGTAAGCGACCGGACCTTCCTTATGCATCTGGGAGGCAAGATAGAGGTCAAGTGCAAGGCCCCGCTTGCCAGGCGCGACGACCTTTCTATGGCGTATACCCCCGGAGTCGCGCGCATATCCAGCGCAATAGCGGAGGACCCGAAGAAGGCTTTTGCGCTTACGATCAAGCAGAACACTGTGGCCGTAGTGACGGACGGAAGCGCCGTGCTGGGACTGGGCAACGTAGGGCCTCTGGCTGCCATGCCCGTTATGGAGGGGAAGGCCATGCTCTTCAAAGAGTTCGGGGGAGTGAACGCATTCCCCATCTGCCTTTCCACGCAGGAGCCGAAGGAGATAATCGCCGCTGTGAAGGCAATAGCGCCGGGCTTCGGAGGGATCAACCTCGAGGATATCGCCGCGCCCAAGTGCTTCGAGATAGAGGACACGTTGAGGGCCGAACTGGATATTCCGGTGTTCCACGACGACCAGCATGGGACCGCCGCGGTCGCGCTGGCGGCGCTGATCAACGCGGCCAGGATAGTGAAGAAAGAATTGCCTTCGATGAAAGTTGTAGTGCTCGGCGCGGGGGCAGCAGGGGTAGCCTGCACCAAGGCTTTTCTGGGAGCGGGCATAGCTGATGTCATCGTCTGCGACCGGGCAGGATCGATCTACAGGGGCCGCGGCGAGAGCATGAATCCGGCCAAGGAATGGCTTGCGCAGAACACCAATCGGGAAGAGTTCAAAGGGTCTGCAAAGCATGCGCTGAAAGGGGCCGATGTCTTTCTCGGGGTATCCGGCCCGAACCTGATTGCCGGTGAGGACATAAGCACCATGGCTCACGATGCCATTGTGTTTTCGCTCTCGAATCCCGTCCCGGAGATAATGCCGGAGGATGCGGCGCCATACGCAAGGATCATCGCAACAGGCAGGTCAGATTATCCAAACCAGATCAACAACGTCCTCTGCTTCCCAGGGCTTTTCAAGGGGCTTCTCGACTGCTCAGCCCGCCAGGTTACCGAGGAGATGGTCATTGCTGCCAGCCAGGCCATAGCAAGCGTCATCCGTCCTGACGAGCTTCACGAGGACTACATAGTCCCAAGCGTATTCGACTCCAGAGTCGCTCCGGCTGTGGCCAGAGCAGTTACCAGGGTGGCTCACGCATCCGGACTTGCCCGCCGCAAGCCGAAAGCAGCAAAAGTGTTCCAGTAGCCCTCAGCCTTTCGAGTTCGCAAAGTCTGAGTTCCCGCAGCTTGTACATGCTCACAGCAGAGGCAATTGGTATAAGTTTGAGCGAAAATAATTTTTAGTACCGCCAAAAAATCTCTTGACAACCGGGCTGGTGATCGGCTATACTACGGACAGTTGCAATCGAGTCGCAGGTAATTGACGTTGAAAGAACAGAGCAATCGATCCATTCTTGCATCGAAGTTGGCCGGAGGAGGAATCCGGTTGACCCGGCAGAGGCGCGTCCTTCTCGACGTGATAGAGAACTCCTCGGGACATCTCCACGCAAGTGACCTCGTTCGCCTTGCCAAAGAAAGGGACGAGAGAATAGACCGCGCCACTGTGTATCGCACCTTGTCCCTGTTGAAGAGGCTGGGACTGGTTGAGGAACTCGACCTGCTTCACCTGGACGGGTCCGAGCACCACTATGAGCTAAGGGACAGAAACAGCCACGTCCACATAGGGTGCACCGGCTGCGGCAGGATTCTGGAGTTCTCGACGGACCTGGTGGAAAGGCTCGACGCCCAGATCAGGCAGAAGACCAGGTTTCAGGTAGACTCCATCAGAATAGAGGTAAGCGCGCTCTGTACGGAGTGCCAGCAGAGGCGGTAGGCAGCCGTCCTGTTTTTTGCGATGCAGTTGCGACTAAATCGCAACTGCATCAACAGAGGAAAGGGTACTAATATGACTTTGGACCAGGCAAAGAATGGCTCGGAAGTGCAGATTCTATCAGTTCAAGACCCGGAGATCAGATCCAAGCTGGTCAGGATAGGGATTTCCGAAGGGAGCGTAGTTGTCTGCATGGATAAACTTCCGTTCGGGCCGGTGATACTCCGCTCTAAGAGCGTGTACAGAAACCACGTCATGTGCTTGTTGCAAGTCTTCTGGACATAATCTGTATCATAGCGAGTCGTATCCAGGCTTCACTGCTGTCGGTGGTTTCTTCGTAGTCTTTCGACAGGCGTCTGTACTTTGACAACCAGCCCAACGTGCGCTCGACAATCCACCGGTGCGGGAGTACCTCAAAGCCCTTGGCGTCATCGCAACGCTTGACGATCTCAAGCACCCAGCCGCCGAAGGCCTTCACCCACTCAACGAGTTGGCCTGCGTAGCCGCCATCCGCCCAGATCAGACGAAGGCGAGGAAAGGCCCCCAGAAGCTTCATGAAAACGAGTTTCGCGCCGTCTCGGTCCTGGATGCCCGCGCAATGCACAACGACAGCAAGCAACAGACCCAGGGTATCTACCGCTATGTGACGCTTGCGGCCCTTGATCTTCTTGCCTGAATCATAGCCGTTGGCCCCCCTTTTTGCGTCGTCTTCACTGACTGGCTGTCGATAATGGCAGCCGAAGGGGTGGGATCTTTGCCCTCACTTATTCTTGCCTTTTCCCGAAGAGCGTCATGGACACGTTCGATAAGGCCACTCTTTCGCCAACGACAGAAATGCTCCCATACATCGTTATAAGGTGGAAAATCATGCGGCAAAAGCCGCCATGCGCAGCCTGCGCGCACCTGATAGAAAATGGCGTTCCAGATTTCCCGTAACGGATATACGCGCGGGCGACCGCCTTTGCCTTTGGCCGGCGGAAGAACGCTCTCTATCACTTCCCACTGCGCATCAGTCAGATCAGTTTGGTAAGATTGGCGTTCCATACGCCTGTTTTACCCGCATTACAGCGGTTTCTGTACACGCTCTAAGAGACAAATAATCACAGTCGGACGTCAGCTTGCCCGGGCTATCCAGGTCGAGTGAGGCGAAAATTGAAAAATGGCCGGAGGGCGTCTAGCACACGCCCTCCGGCCTGAGCTGCCGTGGCATGCCACGACTTAACCCGTCTTCAAGCATACCACGCGCAGTTCACCTTGTAAAGCAAACGAAAAGGAAGGTGAATCTATGCGCAAGCAACCCCATCGAAGAGTGCGTGTGGCACAGCCACATGCACGTCTCTTCGGTGCCCGTGCAGTGCTCGCAGTGGCCGTATTGGCCTTGCTCGGGCCAACTATGGCGGCGGAATACCAGTCTATGCCTACCGACGACATCTGGGCATATGCCGCTGCAAGCGACCCAACAGGCGATCCGCTGCTCAGGGCCTGGGGACACGATCTGTCAGACGGCAAAGGTCCCCGCTCCATCGCTCCGAACTACCCCTGGAGTGAGGGCTATGCCCCGCCGGGCTATTCGGACCAGTATGCTCACGAGTGGGGGTACGCCTATGTGAAGTGGGACCTATCTCCCATTCCACCCGGGGCTTACCGGGTCTTAGAAGCAAGCGCAACAGTGATCCACCAGATGTATCCCACGTTCACCCTTGAGCAGGGACTGGAGTTTCCTCTTGAGGCGCGCGCTCTGGAACCATATTTCTCCGAGGCAACGTGGAACTACAACGATGCGAACAACAAGAACCCGAGCGAGCGATTCGGCGTGGGAGACCTGTCCGCCTATCAGACAAACAGGTTCCCGATCAGTATCGACCTGCTTCAGGAAAACAGCTTCGAGGAACACTTCGAGAGAGCCGTAAACGATCCGCTGGGCCGGGGACTGGCATTGTCCTTCAATTCGGCTATGGAGGCGGGGGACTATGGAGGCCCCCAGACGCTCTACCGTTTCTACTCCAGGGAGGCTGGGGACGGAACCTACGCTCCGATGCTCAGAGTAAGCTATGAACTCAGGCCGCTTCGGGTCGGCGAGGCCAGGGCATCAAAGTATCCGCTGGGAGCCAGGGTCCTGCTTGAGAACAACGTGGTGACCGCCAACTTTGAGGACGCTTGGGGTGTAATCTATGTCGCAGAGCCTGAGAGGTCCTCTGGCATCGGGGTCAAGCTGAACGGGACCATAACAGGTCTGCAGCCGGGGGATATGGTGACCATTGAAGGAACGACGGCCCTCTGGAACTCGTGTGAGTTCGGCATAGAGGCGATAAGCATCAGTAAGACCGCTTCAGGCTCACCGCTGAAACCAATAGGCGTGAACAACAAGGCCACAGGGGGAGGTCTTCTCGGCAATCAGCCAGCCATAGTTGGAGCTTCTGGACTTAACAATGTCGGCATGTTGATTCGCGTGACTGGCGCAGTTACAGGAAGCCACCCGTCATTCTCAAGCCCGCTCGGCGCAAATGCCAGGGTTTTCTGGATAGACGACGGCTCGGGCGTCACCGATGGTTTTCTCACCGAAGACTCCGTGCAATCGAAGGGAATTGCTGTTCTTGCGCCGGGCGGAACAGTGTTTCCGCCGTCGGGAAGTGTCGCTGTCACCGGCATACTTCGGGCGATACCCGGGCCTTCGGGTCCGGTGCGCTTCCTGGTGGCGACACAAGTAGATAATCTTTGATTCTAAAAGTTGCCGGAGCTGGTGGTCTCCGCTCCGGCGCTACGGGGACATCGTATGTCCGATGTCTACTATTATACCTGAAAAGCAGAAGGAGGAAATAAGATGACCAAAAAACTACTCACAATGCTCGTCGCGGCCGTTTGTCTCGTGTCTGCCGCTGGCGTATCGGCGGGCGACTACCAGTCGGTCGTCACTGACGACATCTGGGTCTACCCCTACGGAGGTCCGGCGTCAACGCTGCGTGCATGGGGCGACGGCACGAACTCCGTGGCTCCTGTTTACCCCGCCGGCTCCGAGTATGAGCACACGTTCTCATACAGTTACCTGAAGTGGGACTTGACTTCTATTGGCCCTGGGAACTATACGGTCTTGCGGGCTCATCTGACGGTGACGAACGTAGCCAACGCAGGCTACACCCTGGAGGCGGCGCAGGCCAACCCACTGGAAGCCAGGGCGGTTGGCTCAAACTTCAGTGAGGCAACCTGGTCCTACGACGCCCCCACTAACCCCAACCCGGGCGGCTTGTTCGGGAATGGAGATATGTCCAACTACAGCCCGACGTCGGAGTTCAGTATCACCGTAGACCTGCTGAGCGGGCCTTCCGACTTCGCAGCTTATTTCAATTCCGCGGTCAACGGAGACGGCCGGGTTGCGTTGGCTCTTGCCTCTGCGAAGATTGCGAGCCAGTCCGGCGATGCGCCGTACAAGCTCTGGTCGAAAGATGATCTGGGGCATGAGGCTTCAGCGCCGATTCTGCACATAGAGTATGCACCTGTGCCCGAACCCGGGAGTCTGCTTGTCCTATCGGCAGGACTTACAGGATTTATGGGTGTGCTACCTCGTTTCGTGAGAAGAAGACGCTAGTAGAAAGTCGATGGCCGGGGAGGAATCTCCCCGGCGATGTGCGCCTGTGAGCGTGCATGGCTAG
>JACPPP010000339.1 GCA_016190935.1 Armatimonadota bacterium
CGGTGAAGATAGTGATGTGAAGTGGAAAGTCAGAAAGCGCAAAGTCTAAAATCCTGGCGTTGCCCATCTAACGCGAGATACCAGAACCGGGGAAGCGGGGAATGGTCTGAGACGGAGAATTCCAGATTCCCCGCCTCCCCATATTCCCCGTCTCACCGGTTCTGGAGATGTTATGCTGGACTTAGGAGTAAACGATGGCAATCAACATACGACCTGAAGAGGTCACAGACATACTTGAGCAGCAGCTTGCTGCATACAAAAAAGAGGTCGAACCGGTTGGAGTAGGGACCGTTCTCCAGGTGGGGGACGGTATTGCCCGTGTCTACGGCCTTCAGGATGTAATGGCGAGCGAACTCGTCGAGTTCTCAAACGGCGTTATGGGCATGGTCCTCAACCTTGAAGAGGACAACGTGGGTGTCGTTGTTATGGGGCCGGACGAGGAGATAAAAGAGGGCGATACAGTCAAGCGGACCGGGAGGATCATCGACGTGCCAGTTGGGGATGTCCTGCTGGGCCGTGTAGTCAATTCGCTCGGCGAGCCGCTGGACGGCAAAGGCCCTATTGTAACCGACAAGAGGCGCCATATCGAGACCAAAGCGCCGGGTGTTGTTGAGCGGCAGCCGGTGAACCAGTCACTTGCGACCGGACTTAAGGCCGTTGACTCGATGATCCCCATCGGACGGGGGCAGAGAGAGCTAATCATCGGGGACCGTCAGACCGGTAAGACGGCGATCGCTATGGATACCATCCTGAACCAGAAGAACTCTGATGTTGTGTGCATCTATGTGGCCATCGGCCAGAAGATGTCTACCGTTGCGGCAATAGTCAATGTTCTGGGGAAGCACGGTGCGATGGAGTATACGACGGTCGTATCCGCAACCGCGAGCGACCCGGCTCCGCTTCAGTACATAGCGCCCTATGCCGGATGCGCGATGGGGGAGGAGTTCAGGGACAACGGCAAGCACGCGCTGCTGATATACGATGACCTTTCGAAGCATGCGCAGGCCTACCGCCAGGTTTCGCTCCTGCTCAGACGTCCGCCGGGACGAGAGGCTTATCCGGGAGACATCTTCTACCTGCACGCAAGGCTTCTCGAACGCGCGGCGAAGCTATCCGACGAGCTGGGCGCAGGCAGCCTGACGGCCCTTCCCGTGATCGAGACACAGGCAGGAGACGTCTCGGCCTATATCCCGACGAACGTCATTTCGATTACAGACGGCCAGATCTACCTTGAGAGCGATCTGTTCTACTCTGGAATAAGGCCGGCCATCAACGTGGGTATTTCGGTCTCTCGAGTCGGTTCAAAGGCCCAGACCAAGGCTATGAAGAAGGTCGCCGGACAGCTCAAGCTTGACCTGGCGAGGTATTGGGAGCTTCAGGCGTTTGCGCAGTTTGCAACTGACCTGGACAAGGTGACTCAGGCCCAGCTTAACCGTGGCTCAAAGATCGTCGAGGTCCTCAAACAGCCGCAGTACCAGCCGATGCCGGTGGAGGATCAGGTAATGATCATCTACGTGGCTGCCAACGGCTACCTGGACGATGTTCCGACTGAGGAGATAAAGGACTTCGAGCGCGGCTTCTACGAATTCATGTGCGAGAAGTACGCGATTGTCGGGCATAAGATAGCCTCGACAGGCGATTTTGACGATGAGACGAAGGCCACGCTCGACAGGGCAGCGGGTGAGTATAAGGCGCAGTTTGTAAGCAAGTAGTTGAAGTTATATGGCTAGTGCTGTTCAGGTAAAGGACCCGGTTGCGCGGAAGTTCTTTGAGGAGAAGCTGGAACAGATCCAGCGGGCATTCGCGCCCGACCATATGATTCTATTTGGATCAAGGGCTGCTGGCAACGCGCGAGAAGACAGCGACATCGACCTCATTCTTGTGTCCAAGCGATTTGCCGGCACTGGATTCCTGGAGCGGATGGCGGAGTTCCGAAGGGCCGTGCGGCCCGACGAGGATGTTGAGGCGTTCTGCTACACGCCTGAGGAGTTCGAGGAGATGACGAGACGGGTAGGCGTGATTGCCGACGCCGCGCGCGAAGGAATCTGGTTATTGGGAAGACGCCGCCTGCCGAGGCTCAGGAGAGGGAATTCAATGGTCATGGCTAAGCAGGTAAAGCAGTGGTTGGAGCAAGCGGATCTCGATCTTACAGCGGCGGCCAACCTGCTGGAGGACGGGCCCTATCCACACAGCGCGCTCTTCTCTCAGCAGGCGGCAGAGAAGGCGCTCAAGGCGCTCTACATCTTCGTTCGTGGGCAAACACCGCCCAGGACGCACGACGTGGGAAAACTGGCAAGCGATCTGGGCGCTCCCGCTGCACTCGCGGCGGCCGCAGAGCCAATGTTGGAGGACTATATTGCTTCGCGCTACCCGGACGCCACACCGGCAACTGACACTGCGTATACCCGCCAGTTAGCACAGTCGCGTCTCAATGATGCCCGGGCAATCATGGATTGGGTTCGAGGACAGATCGGAAGTAAGTAATGGCAAGCATGCGAGATATACGACGCAGGATACGCGTCGTGAAGAATATACAGCAGATAACGAACGCGATGAAGATGGTCGCGGCGGCCAGGCTGCGGCGCGCACAGGATCGGGCTGAGACGGCCAGGCCGTATGCCGACAAGATGTTCTTTATGCTGGAGAGCCTGTCGCGGGCCGCGCAGCAGGTTGAGCATCCGCTGCTCGAGGTCAGACCCGAAGAGAGGATAGCCGTAGTCGTGATCGGGGCCGAGCGCGGACTGGCAGGCAGCTATAATGCGAACATTATGCGGAGGACTACTGAGCTGCTGAAGGGCCGTGACCCGGAGGCTGTAAAGCTCATCACGTTCGGACGCAAGGCGACCACCTTCTTCCGAAGGCGGCCGTATGAGATAGTTATGTCGAGCAGCTTGCCGGCCACAAATATCCAGTTTGCGGAGGTGAGGGCCGCTGCGGCCAAGGTCCGAGAGTTGTTCGAGGCACGTGAAGTCGATGCTGTCTACCTGGTCTATGCGAAGTTCATCAATGCGGCGGTGCAGCGTCCGACAGCGCTGAAGCTCCTGCCGATTGCTCCGCCCAAGGCCGAGGAAGAGGCTGGGCCGGCCGAATATATTTTCGAACCCGGCCCGGATGAGCTCCTTGGACGGCTGCTGCCGAAGTACGTCGATACCCAGGTATTCCGTTCGGCTGTGGAGGCGGTCGCAAGTGAACATGGCGCCAGAATGACGGCTATGACATCGGCGACGAACAACGCAGGAGAGGTCATCGACAGTCTGACGCTATCTTACAACAAGGCCCGCCAAGCCGCAATTACGAAGGAGTTGCTTGAGATAGTCTCGGGGGCGGAAGCGCTGAGGTAGCTGTCAGCGGGATGAACCCAACTACTGCGGACGTTGAGGGATGAAGACCACTCGCTATTTTGAGGAGCAAGTACTGCGGAAGCGCCCGTATATTCGGCGAGAATGGTGCGAACGAGCGCTGCGAGAGTATGTGAAACGTGAGATTCAGCCTGATGGATGAGTCCGCTACTGGGCTTTTATCCAAGAGTTGGGTAAGTACTTGCGCGTGGTGACATTGGAGGACGGCGAGACCGTTCATAATGCTTTCCCCGACCGAGACTTTGGTGAGGCGCAATCATGAGATTTCACTATTATCCGGAGACAGATTCGCTTTATATCGACCTTGTAGAAAAGCCGAGTGCTGATTCGCACGAGATTAGGCCGGGTATTGTGCTGGATTTTGATGCGGAAGGGAATCTGGTAGGAATTGATATTGACCATGCTAGTAAAGTGGTTAACTTGACGCGCTTGGAGATAGAAGCTCTGCCTGTCGCGTCTGTTGAGCTTGTAGCATAAAGCTGGAGGACTTAATGGCAAACGGAAAAGTAGTCTCCGTAATCGGGCCGGTTGTGGACGTTCAGTTCCCGCCGGACGCTCTGCCGGAGATGATGAACGAAATAGTTGTAAAAAACGGCAACGGAGGGCTGGCAGTCGAGGCGGTCCAGATGCTCGGCAACGACATCGTCCGCTGCGTTGCGATGGATTCCACCGATGGACTCCAGCGCGGTATGGAGGCCGAAGACACTGGCGAACCGATTTCGGTGCCTGTCGGCAAGCCTACGCTCGGGCGGGTTTTCGACCTGCGGGGTCAGCCGATCGACAAGGGCGGGCCGGTGGAGACTGAGGAGCGGTGGCCGATCCACCGCCCTGCGCCGCCGTTTGAGGAGCAGGTCCCGGCAACGGAGATGTTCGAGACCGGGATCAAGGTCATAGACCTTATCTGCCCCTACGCCAAAGGTGGAAAAGTCGGCCTTTTCGGAGGCGCGGGAATCGGCAAAACGGTTCTCATTACAGAGCTGATCCGAAACGTCGCAACCGAGCACGGCGGATTCTCCGTCTTCGGCGGGGTAGGGGAGCGGACCCGTGAGGGCAACGACCTCTGGCTCGAGATGCAGGAGAGCGGGGTCATCGAGAAGACCACGATGGTCTTCGGCCAGATGAATGAGCCGCCCGGAGCGAGACTGCGGGTGGCCCTGTCGGCGCTCACAATGGCCGAGTATTTCCGGGACAAGGAGGGGCAGGACGTCCTGCTCTTTATCGACAACATTTTCCGGTTCGTGCAGGCCGGCAGCGAGGTGTCTGCGCTTCTTGGAAGGATGCCTTCGGCGGTAGGTTATCAGCCGACGCTCGCAACCGAGATGGGCGAGCTTCAGGAACGGATCACGTCGACTGTCAGGGGTTCTGTAACCTCCATGCAGGCCATCTACGTTCCCGCGGACGACCCGACCGACCCGGCGCCGGCCACGACGTTCGCCCACTTGGACGCGACAACTTACCTTGAGCGAAAGATATTCGTCAGGGGTATCTATCCGGCGGTCGATCCGCTCGTATCTACTTCCAGAATC
>JACPPP010000055.1 GCA_016190935.1 Armatimonadota bacterium
CCAATAGACTGGCCTAACTGTACACAATTGATATTAGTTGTATCGGGACACCCTTGTCCAGATACCTGCCTTGCTCCGAAGGGTGAATTTCGGGACAGGGGTGTCCCGAAATAACCGCGGATCTTTAACTTAACTAAGCACTAGTAGAGCGATTCCTAAATAACGATACAAGCATTTATGCTAGTTACAAGCACGGTTATATGCAATGGTAATTAGAAATCGCTCTACTAGCCTCTGCTCCTCTCCGACAGCTTGAGCGCGCATCCGGTCATTTTCGAAGGCGCTGACACATCTAGAAGGTTCAGTACCGTGGGCGCAATCGAGAGCACGCTCATTTCACCTTCGCAGCCGGTCAGCAGCCGGTCCGAGAGGAGCGCTGCATCCGGCATGTGCCCTCCCGATACCTTTCTATGTGTAGGGTTGATGTCCACAAGCGGGCCGAAGAGCGACCTGCTGACCCCATAGTCGAAATCAAGCTGAAAGATGATCTCTGGATATATGTTAGCATACTTTCCGATGAACATCTCCTCCCGCCGCATGGCCCAGTTCACGATTCTCTTGCCGGTGTCCGGGTCTTGGAGCGCGTTAAGATCAGCTATCAGGCCATCGACTGCTGCACTGTAGGCTGCGTCATCGCCGTCGAACCGGTCTCGCGGAAGGTCGATTCCCCCGTAAGGGTTCATCCCGGCAAAACGCGCGACCCCAGCGGCGCTTCCTCCCTTGTCGATGACGAAAGTCGATTTCTTAAGCGACTTAGCGCCAGGGATGAGTCTCCCAACCTTAAATGCCAGATCCTGAAGGTCGTGCCTGTCGAGAAACCGCAGTGCTGCTGTCTTGGCTTTCTCCAGCAGATACTTGGGATCGAGAATCCCCGCAGATGTCTTAGCCTTCAACAGCCCTCGTTGCCTCAATAGTTCATTCACACAAAGCGCCTTTGTGCACCGCCGTCCGTGGCCGTGGTCGCTCAGGATGAGAAGCACGGTGTCATCGTCTATGAGGTCCAGGAACTCGCCCACTATCGAGTCGTGGAGCCTGTAGAACTGGTCAACGATGCCGGAATACGGGTTCTCGCCGGGGTATGTTGGGTCCTGCGGATCACAGTATCGCCAGAATGAGTGCTGCACCCGGTCAAGCGCAAGAAAGTTTATGAAGAACATGTCGGGCCGCTCGGCCTTGAAAAGCTCCTTGCCAAATCGAAGCAGGTCGAGAGTGAGCTGCTTGGTTTTCTCAGCGAATACACCGAGAGTCCTCTTTGTCGGCTGATCGACGATGCCGCCGAGTTCAGGAACGGCGTAATCGGCCAGGATAGATTCAGGATGCGACTGCAGTTCCCCGCTCACGAACACCGGTCCGTTCACCATCACCCCATTGACACGCCATACGGGATAGGCCAGAAACGGGTTGATGACGCACACCTTTCTGCCCTGCCGTCCCGCCTCATCCCAGAATGTATTGTCTCGCAGCCCGGCGGTATCGCATCTCAGGTTCTTCTGCTTGATGTCGAGGTAGTCTATGGAATCCAGAATTCCGTGTTCATCCGGCGTAAGTCCCGTGTAGATCGTTGCCCAGGCAGGCACGGAGTCCGGAGGATAAACGGACCGAATCCGCCTGAAAGTGCCTGCATCCCTCAGCCTGCGGAAGTTCGGGAGGTCTGCCCACATTCTTTCCAGGACATCCGGGTCTAGCCCATCCATACCCAGTACGACAACTCTGCTCAAACTGAAACCTCTTGTCGAAATTTCTCCGCTAAACGGACAGCCTCTTCGAGAACCTGTTCCGCAATTTCTTCGATGCCCTTGGCGCCGTCGATACGTGTAAATCCAAACTCGCGGCACATATAGTCGTAGATCCTCGCGCGTAAGTCGAGGTAATCCTTGCCCATGACGTTTGGGTCATCCTTCCTGGACATGGCAACCTCCGGCGGGACATCGAGAAAGAAGACCTTGTCGGGTACCGGGAGAAGCCTGATCGCCGGGTGCCGCATAAGGTCTGCAATTTCCTTGTCGCTCCGCCCCAGGCTGATCGACAGGTCTGCGATCATATCATAAACATACCTGTCGCACACTACGGTCTTCTTCCGCAGTGGCAGCCTTACGGCCATCGTCGCCTGGACCAGGTATTCAAGTGAACTTACATTCCGCCACAGCCACCCAAGCCCCGGCTTGCTGAGTAGTCCCCTTTTGGACGCGGTGAACTCCGAATAGTCGCAACTGCCCACACCCCTCACGATCTTGCGCTTTGCAAGCCAGATGAACGGCTTGAGCACCCTCGGGCTGTAGCGGCACCACGTGTAATGGCTCACAATTCCGCGGGAGTTCAGATTTTCCGCAAGCCTCTTAGCCTGAAGCGTCTTCCCGGACCCATCTATGCCGATAAAGCAGATGAACATAAGCGATTAAGCGGAGCTCCGCACTTCGAGTATATCTGAAATCAGGCTTCTAGCTACACCAGCCCAAGTCATCGACCTGACTTTGTTTCTCGTGCACACGTTGGAATCATCCAAAGCAAGCTGAATAGCCGGCAGCAGTTCTTCGGAATTCGACACGAATCTCAGTCCCTCGCCCTCGCAGAAGCAGTCCTGCAGTCCGCCAAAGCGTGTGGACACTACGGGCAGGTTACACGCCATAGCTTCCAGGACGGAAAGCGGCATCTCTATCGCGCCAACAGGGTTCTGCACAGGGAACACATAGACATCAGCCAGTTGGTAGAGCTCCTGCACGTTCTCCACGAAGCCGTTGATGACGAGAACGTTCTTCTTCGAGAGCGATTCGATCAGGCCAGAATCCGGCACGGTACTCGAGCTTCCTACAAGGACGACCTGTACGCCCGGAAGAGATGCGGCCTCGGTGAGCGCGGTAATATTGCGGTTCCCCTTGATGTGACCGATGTGCAGCACGACTTTTGAATGCGGGTCTACACCGTATTTTGCCCTTAACCCGACTTTCTCTTGTGCAGCAACAGGACAGAACCGGCGCTCGTCCACGCCAGCGTAGACTATCCGCGCGGGGAGTCCCATCGCGTCAAGCTCCTTTCGGAACTTTTCCGACTGGGCGTATACAAGGTCAGGCGATACGGCGCGAGCCAGGACTGATGCCATCCTGGTGTAATGCCTGAACTGAAGCCCGACCATCGCTGTGGGTACATTCCCTGCATACCATTTCAGGACGCGCGCGCGCACAAAGCTCGCCAGGGTTGCAGCAGCTATAGGCACGTAAATAAGCGCATCCGGTTTGAACCGAGAGATTGCCCGCCGCAGACTGCTGCTGAGAAGCAGCTTGTTGGCCCGAACCTGCACATCGATCACCGACTTCTCACCACTGCCGATTCGGATGACATCGTTACCGCAGTTCGGAGCCTCTCGAAACAGGTTGTACGTGAAGATCTTCATCCCCTCATCGAAGGGAGGGTTTAGCTCCTCAGTATAAAGGCATATTCTTGCCATAGATGAATGTCAACTCCGTCGAACAGCCCCGCAACCAAGAGCATCGTTTGCAGTCTGGCATGAAGTCCTTTATCCACGCATCCTGAGCCTGTCGAAGGATGCCGGAGCCCGCTGATGCTCGCGAATAGGTCGAGTTAGCCGAATTGCCTTCCTGCCTGCTCAGTTTATCTCCCATAATCGCAGGGTACACTTCCATTGGACATAGATAACTGCGTTTTATAAGGGAACAAACGTTTGCATATTGGAGGGTACTATGCCTGATGACAGACTGAGATACGACCGGGACGAAGTCGAGAACCTGGAGGACCTCATTGAGGCGCGGACCGAGGGTATGTCTCATCTCGCACGAGATATTGATTCGGCTGATAAGGACTTCGATATACCTGAAGACATAGATGTCGATGATGCTCTCACTTTCCCTCACCCGAAGCACAAAAAGAAGCTCGGTGAGGGGATAGAGTTGATGGGCACACCGCATGAGGAAGATGTGGATATCGATTGGCGCGAAAGCCAGCAGGATATGCTTCCATCCGACTACACGGACGATTATAACGATGTGCTTACCACAAATCTTCAGGATGAAGATGAAGTGGCCGAGGATCAGATAGACCAGATCGACACCGTGTCCCCTGCGGACCTGATCTACGAGGTGCCTATGGTTACAAGAATGCCGAAGGGGTTCAGGGCGGAAGAGGCCGCGAGCGAAGAGGCGCAAGTGGAGAGAGAAGAATAGCGCCCGGCATGATTCCGGTACGGCTGGAATCTGGAATAATGATAATGCGAATAGTTCTTGCGATTGTGGGAATCCTGATTGCGGTCGTCGGCGTAGCGCAGATTATATGGCCGCGCCGGCTGTGGCAGTTTGGTGAGAGGGTGGCCGTTTGGCCGGCAGACCAGCCGCCGCCGGACTCGATCTACATAATCGGGGCCATTGCGATTCTGCTCGGGTTCTTTCTGCTCTACGTCGGACTGAGGAGGCTCACTGTCTTCAGCACACTGATCTGGATCGTAGGTGCAATAGCATTGGTTTCCGGACTAGTTGCAGTGCTTTTGCCCCGGTCGTTCCTCGCGTTTGAGCTTGCGATCTTCTATGCCCGTCCAGAGCTGACAAAGATAGTCCTGACTTACATCGGAGGAGCAATCCGCATCCTGCTCGGATTGGCCTTTCTGATTGCCGCTCTCAGCCGCCGCCCGCTGTATCCCGCAGGGTAAACTCATCTAACCCGGATTATGCATCAGCAGTTGCTTCGGTAGCCTGCTGCCGAAGCCGCCGGACGCGCTTTCTCAGGAATCACCTGATCAGAAGAACTCGTATTCTACCAGAGTCTTGAGATGGAAGTCGTCGGCCTTCTCGGATAGACCAAACGCCGTCCCGATATTCAGCCTTCTGCCCGTGCCAAGCGTTATGTATAAGCCGGGGATCGCGTAAAATCCCGAAACACCGCAAAGGCATTTGGTATAAGATGTTGAGGCTCCGCACATCACGGCCCTGAGACAGGGCTCACGTCCGCTGTACGGCGCGTGAGCAAGCGCCTCGCTATCTTGCCGGACGGGGTCTTGAAGCATGAGCTTATGCCTGTGGCCGCTACATAGTCGCCCGTGCTGTATCCCGTCGGGTCACATATCACACGGACGCCGACGTTTTCGGCTGCACCGGTCGTCGTGCCATCCTTTAGGTTCGAGCCGTCGTTTATGTAGAGATAGTCGCCGCCGATCTGCGTAACCGCGCCCCAGGCGCGGACAAGCAGGGCGATGTTGTTAAGTCCAATGCCGCCGGCCACACCTATCTGACCGACCGTATCACCGCCGCCAAGAAACATGCAGCCAAGCCCCAGCGGGTAGACCGGCAGCGTATCCACCAGGCGCACATTCCACGCATCGATGAACCGCTCACCCGAGGTCTCGTCCGTCGCGAGCGTCCCATCGACACGGTATCTGTCGCCCTCGGTGACCGCGCCTGGCCAGGCTACTTTGATGCCGCATGCCCTGTCGGCGGCCTCGATGTAGAAGGAGCCGGAGAATGAGCCTGTGGCCGTAATGGCCGAGATCACCACGCCGGCCCCATCTTCAAGGGCCTTTGTATCCCCGAAATGACCCGTGTCCCGCAAGAAGATGTCAACAACCCAATTCGTGTCATCGTGAACGAGATTCCAGGCCCAGGAGTCGAACGCCACATACCGCCCGTTCCCGCTGATGGAGACGCCGTCGCCGCTACCGTTATTCCCCTGCACTCCGCCGGTCGAGACGGAGACCCGCTCCGTCGTTCCAAGAACCCTGTCACGCACGAAAACGTCAGCAAATCCGTTCGTGTCCAAGGGAACCAGATTGGAGGCGGATGAGGTCCACGTCACATACCGCCCGCCCTCGCTGATGGAGAGGGCGCGGATAGTGCCGCTAAAGCTATTCCCCTGCACTCCGCCGGTCGAGACGGAGACCCGCTCCGTCGTTCCAAGAACCCTGTCCCGCACGAAAATGTCGTCCCATACGTTCGTGTCCCCAGGAACCAGATTGGAGGCGTCTGACTTGAACACCACATACCCCCCGTCCCCGCTGATGGAGTCGCCGATGCAGTCGCTATTCGCCTGCACTCCGTCGGTCGAGACGGAGACCCGCTCCGTCGTTCCAAGAACCCTGTCCCGCACGAAGACGTCAGCACGGTCGTTTGTATCCCCGGGAACCAGATTCTTCGCGTATGAGAAGAACGCCACATACCGCCCGTCCCCGCTGATTGAGGGAGACGCGCTAATCTTATCGGCCTGCACTCCGTCGGTCGAGACGGAGACCCGCTCCGTCGTTCCAAGAACCCTGTCCCGCACGAAAATGCCGTCCCCGCCCATGTCCCCGGGAACCAGATTCTTCGCGCCTGAGCTGAACGCCACGTACCGCCCGTCAGCGCTGATCGAGGGTTGGAGGCTCCCCCCATCCCCCTGCGCCCCGCCGGTCGAGACGGAGACCCGCTCCGTCGTTCCAAGAACCATGTCCCGCACGAAGACGTCGTACTGGACGTTCGTGTCCCCGGGAACCAGATTGGTGGCATAGGACTCAAACGCCACGTACCGCCCGTCACCGCTGATCGAGGGATAGTGGCTCTCCAAATCCCCCTGCACTCCGCCGGTCGAGACGGAGACCCGCTCCGTCGGTCCAAGAACCATGTCCCGCACGAAAACGTCACTAAATCCGTTCGTGTCCAAGGGAACCAGATTGGTGGCATAGGACTCAAACGCCACGTACCGCCCGTCGCCGCTGATCGAGGGATACACGCTGTGGTCATTCTCCGGCTCCCCGCTGATCGAGGAGATGGAGACGCGTACCGTCACACCCCCGAGCTGGGCCGGCCCGGCCACCGCAAGGCCGAAGATAAAGACCAGTGTTAAGACAAAGCTTGCTGGACGCATGAGACATCTCCCCTTCCCACATTCTGCGAGCGAATCAGAGCGTCGCGGCTTCCTGACGCTCGCTGGGCACATTTCCTAATGTCACTATAGCCGCGGTTTCTCCAATTGTCAACCACGGGCGGAAAATCCAGATCCTCCACCATTTTATAGTGCGAGCCATTGATGCCGGCACCGGTGACCTGCAGCCATCGCTCACAGCGAATCCCTGATAGTGACCGAAAGATACTGGATCGAGGACTGAGACTCTAGCGTTTCTGGATGTGGAAAGGATTCAAATTGTCCACAACGCCACCTGCACACACTACTGCAATTTGCTGACAGACATAAAGATAGCCAAAGATACCGGCTACGATGGGATCGAGATCATAGGGTCGAATAGGTAAATCTTTCTGCATAACAACTTCTCCCAATTAAAGTATGCCGCGCTTCCGGATCCAGGTCAAGTAGGATGCTTCAGAGAGCAGGTCAAAGACAGCTTTTAGATTATCCGGGTTCATTTGAGAGCGAATCAGTGCGTGCTTGAGCTTTCCGCAATGGACGCACGCTGACTGTGCTTGAGAGATGAAAGCGGAAGACTGGTGGCCAAAACAAATCCGCTGTGATTGCTGGTAGACACACGTGCTCATTTGTGACGACGCGAGCACTCATTCTCTGAAAAATGCACGCGAGCACAAAAAAAAGAGCAAAAAGGGGTTGACATTCATTGATTTGTGTGGTATTAACTTATTGTCGGGTATTAACTTATTGTCCGGTTTTCATTCTATAACGTTATAACACCACTCTAATCAGTCCGTGAGTTCGCACTGGAGCCAGTGAGTCAGCGCTTCGGGAAAGGAGGAATGCGATTCGGATTTGATCTTTTCAATATCGGATGTGCACTGCCTATGATTGGGCAATGATGCACGAACAGGAACGTGATCTAAGAGGAAAACGGAGATTATGAAAGGAGGATTTGTATGGGTCACACAACTGTATGGAAAGTTGTGGTGCCAGTCTGCGTAGTATTACTAGCGCTGGCACAGTTGGCGGCGGTAGCCGTAGGTACGACGTATTATGTTTCCACTACCGGCAATGATGGAAACGACGGATTGAGTCCCAGCACAGCCTGGGCGACGATTGACAAGGGTGATAGGGACAGCATTCTGAACCCCGGCGACACGGTGATAATCGGGGCAGGTACTTACCTCCTGAATTCGGACTTAGTGCTGAAGAATCGAGGTGGCACTGCTACCGATCCCATTACCTATAAGGCCGACGGTGAGGTAATCGTCCAGCTATTGCTCGGATCGAGTGTCATCGAAATTTCCGGCCTGATGGCTGGAAATGCCGCAGAACATATTGTGCTGGATGGCCTGCACACGAAAGGCGGCTATTTCGGCATTCTCGTGAATGGCTCTGATGGAAACGAGATAAAGAACTGCCAGGTATCCGATAAGCTTGGCGGCGGCGGTGTAATAGCTGGTGTTAGAATAACCGGCGGCACTACCAACCTGCTGTTCCATCACAATATCGTTGGGCCTGGTTTGTCGACCGGCCATGGCATAGACGACAGAGATGGCACCGGCGATATGTTCTACAACAACATAATCACCGACAACATCAACGAAAAGGCGCTTCTTGCGGGTGACATGTCGGTTGTTAAGAACAACATCATCTACAATGTCGGGGTCTGCTTCAACGACTGGGTTATGAACTCGGACCACGATTACAACGTCTTCTATGGCTACAAGGGTCTATTTGAGGGCGGCGCGGTTCTAGGACCCAACGAGACGACGGACGTCGACCCGTTATTCGTAGATCCAGCCAATAGGGATTTCCACCTACAACTCTCAAGTCCGGCCAGAGAGGCTGGCATCGATGTTGGTATGCCATTCGTTGGGCTGGCTCCGGACATCGGCGTATACGATGAAGGCCGCATCTTCTACGTTTCCACCACCGGCAGCGATTCGAACGACGGACTGACCCCTGGCGCTGCTTGGGCTACTATAGACAAGGGCGACAGGGACGCCATATTGAACGCCGGCGATCGAGTGCTGATTGAGGCCGGAACTTACAGCCCATCAGCCGGCGTAGTGCTGGCTAACCAGGCAGGGACTGCCCCTAATCCTATTATATACCAGGCCGAAGGTGATGTAATCGTTAATAGGAGCCTGACTCCTGGTGCGGCGGCAGTCGAGGTAGACGGCCCGGCAGGTTACTTGGTGTTAGATGGTCTTCAGATGAAAGGCGGAGAGTACGGGCTTGTTGTCAATAACTCCGTCGGAAACGAAGTCAAGAACTGTCGGATATCTGACAAGGTGGGCGCCAGCGCAAGCGCTGCCGGCGTCAGCGTGAAAGGCGCCAGCGGCGACCTGTTGTTCCATAACAACATTGTTGGTCCCAGCCTCGGAACGACCTCGCAGGGTATAGATGACAGCCTGGCGTCCGGCGGCGGCGACAAATACTATAACAACGTTATAGTCGGGGCCACGGACTGGGCATTTCGCGCAGGGACGGCGGCAGAGTTCAGGAACAACATTGTCTACACCGGCGTTAATGGACTCTCAGGCGCGTCAACCCACACGAACAACATCCTGAACGGACTAGGCGGTACCTTGTACTCAGGCACGTCAGCGGACCCCAGCGAGAGCACGGCGGACCCGCTGTTTGTTGACGCGGGCAACAGGGACTACCGCACGCAAGATGGCAGCCCGGCGATCGACGCTGGCGTGGATGTTGGCCTGCCATTCGTCGGTGTTGCTCCAGACATAGGTTGGTATGAGAACCCCGCAGCCGCGTTCGGCAATGTGACGGGAGTGGTTAAGGATTCAGGTACCGGCGATCCGATCGCGGGCGCCGCCGTATCCTCCGGCTCGGTATCGACGACGACAAACGGATCCGGCGTCTACCTCCTCGAACAGGTTCCCATTGGGACGCAGTCTGTGATGGTTGTCGCGGCTGGGCACTCCAGCATGACAAAGAGCACTACAGTGGTAGGCATGAGCACTGTCACTCTCGATTTCGATCTTAGCTCTCTGCCCTTCAACACCTACTACGTCTCCCTTACAGGTAACAACGCCAATGACGGCCTTACACCCGGAACAGCCTGGAGAGACGTGGACTACGGTGACGGGAGCAACACACTCATCCCAGGTGATACGGTACTGATTCTGGCCGGAACATACACATACGACCGTCAAATACCCATCCACAATCGGGGGGGCACTCCGACCGATCCTATCACTTACAGGGGTGTCGGCGAAGTGATCATCGACCGTGGATTGACGGTCGCGGACCGCGGTTTCGACGTGTATGGCTCCAATGGTGGCGTGAGTACCAACGATCACTCTGACTACCTGTTGCTCGACAATCTGCAGTTCAGGGGCGGTGTCGAGACCCTTCGCTTCGACGGCGCAATGGGCATCGAGGTTAAGAACTGTCGCATATCCGATAAGTTGGGAGGCGGCGGCACTACAGCCGGCGTTGTTCTTTCCGGTGACTGTTCAAACTTCTTGTTCCACAACAACATTGTGGGGCCCGCGCTGTATCAGACGACGGCCTACAAAATCGGCCATGCGATAGAGAATCGAGGCTCCTGGGGAACGAACAAGAGGTTCTACAACAACGTCATTACGGACGCTACCGACTGGTCAATTCTCGGCAACAACGCCGAGGTTCACTTCAAGAACAACATTCTCCACTCGGCGGCTAATGGCATATTCGGACCTATAGACCACGATTACAACATCTTCTATCAGGTCAATGCCAACCTGACCACTGATGGCCCGCTGAAGCCTCACGAGTACGTCGTGAATCCAATGTTCGTCGATCCGAGCAGCAGGGACTATCACGTGGAGAACCTGTCTCCTGCGATCGACGCTGGACTCGACGTTGGCTTGCCATTCAACGACTTTGGGCCGGACATTGGGGCCTACGAGGCTCCGTCCCTTGGGACTTTAGTGGACATTGCCAACGTCTCCGATGTTGGGAGTCAGGCTGACGGCACATTCTTGCGCATCACAACGCCGGTAGGCGCCACAGTCAGCTCCGCAACCTTCGGTGACGGCAGCTACTATGTCGAAGAGCTCGACAGGTCTGCTGGCCTGAAGGCGGTCGGCGGCGCGACTGCTATTGGAGATAGAGTCGTCATTGCCGGTGTGCTTGGCACTGTGGCGAGTGGCGAGAAGGTGCTGATGCCCGCGAGAGTCACAAGTAAGACTGCGGGCTCTCCGCTTGGTCCGCTTGCCATGAACAACAAGACAGTCGGTGGCGGCGGCGGTGGATTCCAGCCTGGAATCACCGGGGCAACGGGACCGAACAACATCGGTCTGCTGGTAACAGTCTATGGCAGGGTGTCCTCGCCCGGCACGAACGACTTCATTCTGGATGACGGATCGGGTGTGAACCTGAAGGTTGTCATGCCATCCGGACAAGCGATTCCTGCTGCCGATCTGTGGGTAACTGTTACAGGAATCAGCTCCTGCGAGGAGAACGGCGGCACAGTCAGTCGGCTCATTAAGTCGATCGGGCCTGTGCACGTTGCGCCCGGACCTGCCGGACTTGCTGCTTCAACATTTGGTGGAGGGCAGCAGGTCTGGATGAGGGGCGGCAACTTCGTCTCTCGCAGTATGGACGGCGGTGTCCTGAACTTCGTGGCTGATCCGGTATCGGCGTTTGGCGCGATAAGCGGCATAGCCTATAACTTCCCTGATCCGGCTGGTCAGCCTACCGGGACTCAGAAAGACTGGTGGGCTCAGTATGAGATACCGCAGGCCAGCGTGTCATTCCCGCTCGACGGAGGCGATCCCGTGAATGGCAAGATATGGACGTTCTGGGCCAGGACAACTCAGTCCGTACAGAGCGGCTCGGAGGCCAACTGGGTGATTGTAAACGGTGACCCAAACGATCTGAGCATCTCCAATCCTAGCGATGCGCAGTGGCTTGGCGGGTTGCAGCTAAACTTCGGTCAAGAAGCCATCCTGAACAACGTAGCCGGATCCGGATTGGTCGGCTACAAGTTCGGCTGGTTCAGTCAGAACCCGGGTGTGCTTGTGCATAAGGTCTTCAAAGTCATCGACGGCAAGACGGCCTTCCGGATATACGAGCGCGAAGCGGGTCCACCGAACGCGCTCATCGACGTGATATGCTGGTCGGATAACGACACTTATGTTCCGACCGATGACGACCTTCTGTCCCTTACTGGATGGTAGAGAATCTGAAGGGACGCGAATGTTGGTCCTAAGATGGGCGGCGATCTCCGAATCGCCGCCTAACACCTAAGATAAATTACTTTGTAGTGGCCGGATTGGTATGTTGGGCCCACCTCCGGGCCCAACATACTCCTTTTGAAGTTATTGGGAGGGATAGAAGACGGGAAGAGGGAAAGGCTTCACGCTGATCGAGTTACTTGTTGTAATTGCCATCATCGCAATTCTCGCTGCGATATTGTATCCAGTGTTCGTCTCGGCGAAGAATCGCGCCAAGATGGCCGCATGCCAGAGCAACATGAAGCAGCTTGCCCACGCTATGCTGCTGTACTCGAATGACTGGAACACAACACTTCCTATGGCTATTTGGGGATACAACTCCTCGGATTCTTCGTCACCGGCCGCCTATTGGGGATGGGCAATCAAGAAGTATTGTGGCTCTTCATATTATGTGCCTTACTGTCCCGCTCAGCCGGCTGTAAAAGCAGGCTATAACGATCGATGGTATTACTATATGACTACCATCGGTATGAACATAGCTCTCGGGGAGGAGATGGGCGTAACTTGCCTGCGCGCTACAAAAGTCGGAGAGGTGGTAATGCCGAGCCAGACAATCATGCTTGGTGACTCGTCGATGTATATGTGGAAGGGCTACGGGTTTGCTTACAATCCATTTCCTGTGGCAAAACTTGGTAATTGGGCCATACATCCTGGTATGAACACTGAGCCTAAGCTTGGACAGTTGCCCTGGCTGAACCCTATGAGTTGGGCATACAGCTATTTTGATCCGAACCGGCACAACGGCAAAGTCAACATAGCCTGCGTAGATGGTCACGTTGGCGCCTTTGACAGGAAGTTTCTCCTGACCACGCACGCGACAGATTGGCGGAACCCGAAGTTCACTTGGTGGGATGTGGACTCCAGTGGGACGGCCAGAAGGCTGTGGTGATACAC
>JACPPP010000334.1 GCA_016190935.1 Armatimonadota bacterium
CATCTACACCCACACTGACTACTTAGACATTCGTCCCAAATGTACCTTTGTCTAAATAGTGATCTTTCATGGATATTTCATGGAACGACCCCTTCTCCCTTCCCTTCAGCTAAAACGATGCTCCTGGTCAGCCCTTTACGAAAAGTCGGCTTGACTTGTGTGGTAGACTGGATTAGGGTCTTACACTGGATTTGCCGATGCTGTATTATCACCGGAATCTATATGTCATAGTGGTTGCCGTGTTCCTCGCGGCGACAAGTTGGAATCAGGTAGTTCCGTTCCTACCCCTGTTTCTAAAGGATCTTGGGGTAGAACGCAACCTCTTGCAGTGGGTGGGTCTGGTGTTCGCCGCGCAGTCGGCTGCGAGCATGCTGGCCCAGCCGATCTGGGGGAAAATAGGCGACAACTACGGCCGCAAGCCGATGATGATTCGCGCCGGACTCGCCCTCACCGCTATCTACTTCGGTATGAGCTTTTGCTCAGCGCCGTGGCAGCTTGCGATCTTACGCTTCTTAAACGGTGCGCTTACTGGTTTCATTCCGGGTTCCTTTGCACTCATCGCGACCAATACTCCAGAGGAATATGCGCCCAGGTCGGTCGCGACGGCTCAGACGGCCTCTGCTGCCGGAATGATAGTCGGTCCGGCTATCGGAGGCCTGCTCGCAGGCTTATGGGGCTACAGAGGCTCGATGCGAGTCTCCGGGACCGCGGCCCTCATATCAACTCTCATGGTCTGGTGGCTCGTTCACGAGCCCAACAAGGCCAGGCCCGAGAAGACAAGCCTGCTGCAGGATCTGATGCTGTCCGTTCGCTCCCCGGTCCAGGTGTCTATGATGTGGGCCGTTCTGCTTAGCTGGAGTTTCGCCGCTGCAATCAACCCTTATCTGACACTTCACTTGCGGAGGCTGAGCAGCGGAGCACCGGACTGGCTGATAGGACTTGTGTTCCCGCTTCCCGCTGCCGCGTTCGTGTTGTTCGCGCATCGGTGGACGCGCTTCGGCGAGCGCCAGGGCTACGAGAGGGGAATTCTTATTGGATTGATAGGAGCAGCGGTCTTCGTGGCCTCGCTCGCCACCGCCCATACGTTATGGCTCTTTGCGCTGCTTTACTTCCTGGCGGGAATCTGGCTTTCGGCCCTGGCTCCATCCGTTTCGGGAGTCACCTGCACAAAGATCGAAGAGACCTTCCGCGGCAGGGCCTACGGAATGCAGCAATCTGCAGGGACCCTGGGGGCTTTGGTAGCTCCACTTGCAGCAGCCTATATCGGCGCAGTTTGGGGCACCCGGTCTATCTTCCTACTCGTGGGCCTGTGTTTCATCCTCGGCTCGTTAATCTTTACCCGGCTGACCAGAAAAGCCGACAAGAAACAGAACAGAGGGAAGTGAAAAATGAAAAATGAAAAATGAAAAATGCAAAGTCCAAAGTGCAAAATGGCTTTAACTACGTAAGTTTCATCTAATGTGGTAGGTGAGAGAATCGCATCCTTCGACAAGCTCAGGATGCCTGAACATGCCTTATACCAATTGTTGATTGAGTGAGCAGTTTCGCATCCTAAGCCATCCTACTGAGAAAATTCCGTAGTGGCCGGGCTCTGTCCCGGCCATCGACGCCGCAGGCGTCGAGAATTTTCGTAGCCTTGTGCGACTCGCAGAGTCATGATTGACTGAGCCTGTCGAAGGGGGCGGAATTGCGGCTGTAGGCTGCAAAGACAACTGGTATTAGTTAATCTTCCCGGGATGCTCATTTTGCATTTTCCACTGTCTCTTGTTCGAGCTTGATTCTCTCCCCAACGGGCGGCGGAACCCTTTTGATGGAGCGGACGTACTCCACTATAGCCTCTCGAGCGCTCAAAGTCAGATCCGCTGTCACCGGCTCTGACGGGATCATCTTCATAATATCCTGAATAACGTAAGCCTGGCTTGCTATCACGTATTCCCTCTCAGGCTGGACAGGAAGACCGCTGATCGCAGCGTTCCTAACCACGGCCCAGCCGTTGCGTTGCTGATTGTACGAGAACGCAATACCCGACACCTGAAAATGCAGCGCCCCGTTTTTCACGAGTTGACTCTCCAGGACCGAAAGAATCTCGCTTCCCTTCATCCGAACAGTAACTATCTGCTGCCTTGTAAATCCGTCGATCGCGCCAAATGCGTCTCTTATCGTGATTGGCCCCGGCGCAAGGCCGGAAACTACGGAGCGGGAATCGATCAAAGCAATATCGGACTTCGCGTAAGCACGAATGGCATCCGCTGCGAAATCGCCGACAGGCGACTCACCGGATTCGGATGTAAAGACGGGAACTGCCTCGACTGCCTCTCCTATCACCCGGCCGAGCCGCGCACTCGCTTGATCCCTATATGGCTGGTATGCCGCAGCTACCGCCTCGTCATTCGGAATAGTCCCCGGAACCGGTATGAGCGGAGAAGTAGGATAGTCCTTGTCGAGCGGCCGGCGTTCGAGGTTGTTCCAGGACCGCCCATCTCTGCCGTTTACGGAGACGATCCTCGCGCCGGATTCGTCGACCGCCGCTATGAAGTCGATCCGGCCGAGCTGACGCGCATAGGCACCCGTTTGAGCAATCAGCGTATTGCCGACCCAGTCCCATTTGTCCACCGCAGTGTGACTGTGCCCCCCGACGATGAAATCTATATCCGGCACCGCCTCCGCAAGCCGGCGGTCCAGATTGTGGCCGATGTGGGAAAGGACGACAACCACATCGGCTCGCCTTCTTAGCTCGGGTACGAGCGCTTTTGCCGTCTCGACCGGGTCATCGATCTGAATCTCAGCTATGGAAGCAGGCCATTGGAGGTTGATCGTGTCCTGCGTAGTAAGTCCCAGGATTCCGATTCTCACACCCTGGACTGTGGCAACCACGTATGGTTGGACACCGCGCCACGAAAGGCCGGTTGCGCGGTCTTTAAGATTGGCCGCAAGCATCGGGAAAGCCGCAAAATCCACAGCTTTGCGCAGCGTCTCCAAACCGAAGTCGTGCTCATGGTTTCCGATAGTTGCGGCTGTGTAGCCCGCGGCGTTCATAGCGCTTATCGTAGCTTGTCCGCCTGACAGGTAGTTTTCGTAACCCCCGTGGATCATATCCCCTGCGTCCAGGAGCAGTACGTTCGGCATCTCCGACCTGATCTCGCGGACAAGTGTTGCGATCCTTGCAAGCCCTGGCTGGCCTTCGACCATAACCGTCCCGTGGAGGTCGTTCGTATGAAGCACAGTGATAAGCGCATAATCGGCGGCCCTCGCACCACATGCGATTATGATCAGGAGAAGGAGCGCAAGAGGTATTCTGCGAAAGTTCAAGAACCCGGTTCCTTTCTTTGCGATTATTCCCGAACTTAATTATGTACCCACTGCCTACCCCGACTTATTCACGAGCATCAGCAGGCTTCGGTTTTTCTGTATTGTAGTGAGGTAGAGTGTGCCTTCGGAGAGATATACTGCCGCACTGATACAGATGTGCATACCTGTCAATACAGATAAAGCAGTCCGAAGCAACTGCTGATGCATAATCCGGGCTACCTCATAATCTCCAGCCGTCCGAGGGGCCAGTAGCGAACCCAGGCTTTTGCTTCGATGTTTTCTATCGGGAGTTCTCCCCAAACGCGGCTGTCGTTGCTCTGATCTCTGTAGTCACCCATCACGAAAAGATACCCCGGCTTGATAACCTCCGGACCGTACGATCCGTGCGACTCGTGCACTACGTAGGGTTCGTCAAGCAGCCTTCCGTTGATATAAACCTGCCCGCTTTGTATTTCGAGGACCTCTCCCGGCAGTCCGACGACCCGCTTGATGAATATCTTTCTCGGGTCCTGAGGATACCTGAAGACTACGACGTCGCCTCTTTCCGGGGAATCGAGCCTGTAGACGAATTTGTTGCCGAGTACCCTCTCGCCGGTCCTCAGGTTGGGCTCCATACAGCTTCCATATACGGAAAAGCCCTGGATGATGAACGTAACGGTGAACAAGAAGAGTGCGACCGTAGTTATTGCAGTCTTAAGCCACACCTTTAGCAGTTGAAGTGCGCTGCCGTATGGCTTTTCATCTTCGCAGGGTATTGTGAGCGGGTTTTTCTCCGTAATGATATCGAACTCTTCAATAACAGGCATAGGTATAGCTATCAGTAGTCAGCTTTCAGCGGTCAGGTACCCTTAATTCGTTTCTCTGACGCCCGGCCATGCGTAGGATGTTTCGGAGATTTTTCTCTTGATCCTCATCAGAGCATTATCGACCGACTTGGTATTGCACTGAAGGTCCAAAGCGATTTCTCTGTATGATTTGCCGACCTGGTAGCCCGTCAGCACTCTCCACTCGAAGTCAGAGAGAAGCCTGCGGAGCATGTCCCGCAGCAGACGGCTGTCCTCACGCCTGAGCACGAGTTCCTCCGGGTCAACCGTATCGTCCGAGATGAGGATTTCGGCCAGGTTCCACTCGTATTCGCTGTCATCTGACGGATATTCCAGTGAGACGGAGGTATTTAGCGGTATCTGCTTCTGCCGGGTTGCGGTCTTTATGGCCGTTATCACATGGCGCTCGATGCAAATTCTTGCGAACGATAGGAAGGATATGTCCTTGTCCGGGCGGTAGTCGAGTATTGCCTGCCAAAGGCCAATCATCCCAATCTGGAGCAGATCATCCTTCTCAGCTCCAAGCAGGAAGTACGACCTGACTTTAGTGCGCACCAGGCTGCGGTACTTATACAACAGATACTCAGCCGCCGACTGCGCGCCGGCCTGAGCAATCTGCACGATCTCCTGATCGGTCAGATCGCCGTAGTATTCCTGGCAAGGCCACCGCTCAAGCAGAGCAACGTTGGACATTCCAGTCTTCTCGGTCATGGCTCTCCTTCAGGTGTCCCTTCCTCTTGTTCTACCTCAACGGACGACTTGCTAATCAAGACAGCCGCAAGGCCAACGACAAACGCCGCAGCGGCAGTGAGCGCGACTGGATACTCTGCTATTGTCTTCTCGCCGAATTTGACTTTAAGCCTGTTTGCTCCGCGCGACTCCATAAGCTTCTGGACATCGTCTATCAACTCGATCCCAACCGACAGAAGGTCCCCCTTGATTTTCTCAAGGTTGATCAGCGCCTGAACGACATCTCCGCTTGTTTCGGCAAGCGCTCTTCGCGCTTCCTCATAGCTCACATTCGGTATCCGGTTTCTGATAGCATCCAGTTTTTCGAGTTCGTTGTTCACGGCCGTAATTCACCTTCCGGCCAGATTATAACGCATCCGAAGCAGAGTTGACAACAGTTACGGCGGGGTTTGACGGGATTTTTTCCCGAATTTAGTAAATTTTTTTTCCAACAGGGCTATTTTGCCCCAAATTCAGGAGGAATCCACCAGCCCGATGTCGAAATTAACTATTCCATTGGACAGGTTCTTTGTACTTGGTTGTTTGAAACGCGGAGGGAGCCGTCAGCAGTCAGCGATCAGTCATCAGCCTTCGGCAGGGGCCGGACGGATGTCCGGGGAACCTGCGCCGGGGAGGAATCTCCCCGGCCATCGTAATCTACCATCCAAGGCACCGCACAGGGCCGGGCCATCGCACATCGGCTTCCACCTTCAATCTAAAATCTAAAATCTAAAATCTAAAATTCCTCTGGCTCCCGGCCCCTTTTCGCGTTACCACTACGGTCTCTCCAGCGTCACCGCCATGACCCGCATCTTTTCATTGTTTGGAAGAATGATCTCCACGAGCGGACGCGTCGCATCGACAGCAATCGTATAATGGAACAGATAACTGTTCACCCCGCGCTCGTCACCCTCCGCTGAATGCCTGTGGAGCGCCACGAAAGCCGTGTCTTCGCCGTGCGCAGGCTCACCCGCCCAGGAGCTCATTGTAAGACCTCCGGACTCCGTGGATGCTTGATATTTCAGTCCGAAATCTGCCTGCTGGTCAGCTTCGACAGCAGCGCCAAGTATGTGTACTTTCGAGTATCTTGCCTTCGGCGCCGATACAGTCTGGCCTGCGCACGTGACGGCGTTCTTGTCACCGGCGGCCTTCGGGCCGTATTTGAAGCTGATTCGTCTTGAGCACTCCAGGCCGCTGCCTTCGACCTTCCAAAGGTACCCGCATGGATAGATATCGTTCGGTGTGCCTGTGCCAGTGTCCGGAAGCATCATCTCCGCCGGAAATGAAAGGCCGCTACCGTTGAAATTACCGCTCTGCCTGTTCCGGTTGGGGCTGGTCGCAACAGTGTCGAACAGCTTCGAAAGATCGGCGAAGAAGAGCTTGCCGTTCTTCACCGTAACCTCCACCGGCAGCAGGTCACGCCCGCGAGAGATTTCCGAGGTCGATGTCCACCTGTCATTCTCGGCGAAATCCCACGCGAGGATGTACCGGCCATCGTAGGGCGGGGCAGTGACCTTTGCCGGCACAATCGCAGGCGATCCGGGCTTGATCTGCTGCTTCAGCTTGGTTCTTTCCCCGTCCCACTCTGCCTCGATGCCGTCGAGATAGTACCAGTGGTAGCCGAAGCTGTGTTTCTCGGGGGTCCAGGTATCCGGGCCGATATTCCGAACGACCAGCTTCTCGTTATAGGCCTTTCCCGCGTCCATAGCGTCCGGAACGTCCGCCGCCACGATATCGACGCCGTAGTCAGTCTCGAAAACGTCAATTATCCTTCTGCCCGTCCGTGCGCCGGCTTCGGATAACCACTGCGCCCCATCCCAAACGTCGAACCTAAGCTCGTACGACCACAGGTCAGACTGTTTCCAGGCGGGAATCGGGTTTCCGACCGCGTCCTTCAGGTTGATTGTGATCTCCACTTCAGCGGACCGTCCGGGCTCTACGTCGTCAGCGAAGTCAACGCGCGCGGGCGCTGTCTGAACCTGCTCCTCCATGTCAGAGGGTCCTCCGTGGACATAGTTCGCAACTCTAAACAAACGCCAGCCGACACCGGCCTTCTCTGCCTCCCAGACAGAGGCACCATCGTTTCTGACCCTCACCTTGTAGGGATACTCGGTCGCGGTGCGGAGCATCACCGGCCCGTCTATGCTCATAAACGTGACCGCCACATCGTTTGGCTTGCCGATTCGGACGGGCACGGAGAAACCCTCGTCCCCCAGCGAGGAGAACCACTTGTCATCGGACATACGAACCATCTCGAAGCGTATCTCGTAGTCCCCCTCCGGCATGTTCTCTCCGCCCTTGTTCACCGCAGCGACGCCGACCGTTATAACCGCCGCGGTGTTCGGCAGGATGTCCTTCTGGATCGGCCTCTTGACAGAGCTTTCTGCCACGAGCCTGCCTTCCTGGTGCCAGCGATAGGCCAGGGCATAGCCCTCGCCAGCGCGCCAGCCCTTGATGCCGTCATTCTGAACCAGAAGATCGACCTGGTAGAACCTCCCCGGCGCGATCACCCTGGGCAGGTTGTGTCTGAGATACTTCGCATCGTAGTCCCTTGCGCCGCGGAACTTGAGCGACTGAAGCGCCGTGGCATCTACGTACGTAAAGCCATACTGCCGGCTGCCGCAGATATCGCTCCCCTCGTGAAGCTCGTTCCATCCGTCGATCATTATCCAGTTCGGGCGCTTGTCCAGGGCCTTCGACCAGTCCGTCTTATAAACATCGCCCCCGTCGCGCGCGCGAATCGGGGTCTTGCGGCCGGACACCGCACAATCGTCATAGCCGGGGCCGACTGCGGCAATTCTTACCTTGGCTGAATCGTCGTATCCGAATCCCAGCCCCGCGCCGTAGCTGCAGTATCCATCAAGGACCGGCGACTTTTGCTTGAAGTCCTTGCCGCCGATCCAGAATATGTTTGCGTCGAAGTCCTTTGCGAAGCGATCATTTACGTATGAAATGAAGCTCTCGTCAAGATCGCTGAAGTGGGCGCTCGTATAAAGGTCGATTATATAGCACGGTCGGGAGCGCTCGTCCTGCATCTGCACCTGCGCCCTGAACTCATCGGGCACCCTCCAGAAGAAATCGCGGATCATGCTGTAGAACGTCCGCATCACTTCTTCGTCACGGAGGTCGGGCTTGCTCCCGTAGGCTTCGAACATCGCCGAAGTGTCGAAGAACATTCCCACGAGCGGATAAGGCTTGTTCTCAGCCCGGAGTTCGCGCAGAGCCTCCACCATACAGTCCAGTCCCTTTGCCGCAAAGCCCGCCCGGTTCTTCGGGTCACCCCAGTAGATCGGCAGGACTATATCTATTCCGGCCCGGCGGATATCGCTCAACTCCTCCTTGTGCCACTGCACTCTGTCGTAGGAGAACCACGGACCCGCGCCGCGGACGGGATGGTCGGTGAGCATACTGCGGCCGTCCGGCTCTCGGACGTGCTCAAACACCGCAGCCTTCCGGGGGTCGCCCTGATACCAGTAGAAGTAATAAGTCAAAATCGTCTTCTGAAACTGGTGCTTGGGGCGCATCGAGAGATCAATCGGCAGCTCAAAGCTGAACGACGTGTTCTTATTATACTCATTCAGCCTCACCTGGCCGTCTATAAGCGGAAGCCGGGCGACGTATCTTGCAGAGACTATCTTCTCGAGTGAGAGCGTGGCCGCGCCGAACACCGGCCCGGTAAACACGATGTTCGACCACTTCGACGCGTCGTGAATCTCCTCCTCCGATGTTATCTGAGGCGAAAGGCTGACGAAGCGTTCCGTCTCTCCCCGCATTCTAACGATGACGTTGAAGCTCATCATCGTGCCTGGTGTTGGAGGCTTCTTAAGGCCGAGCTCGAACCAGGGTATTGCCATCTCGAGAGAATAGCCCACGTCGAGATCCTCCGTGTTGCCCACCGAGCCATCCACGCTGGCGGCGTACTTGAAGGTTATGATCGGCTTTCGCTTCCAGGTTCCTTCACTGCTCCCCTGAGTAAAAGCAGAGCCGCCGGCCGCGGAAACCGCCATGTGGTAGCTGGACTTGGACCTCCCCTGGCTGTGACTGCCGTCCGCCTCGAGGAAAATTTCGACGCAATCGTCCTGCCAGGGATAAGAATGGGGCTGTATGTTCGTCCCAACTACGTTCGGATCATCGACAACGAATCCCGCGTAGAAGTAGTTATCGTCCCAGGTGGTATAGCCTGTAACCTTCCCCTGAGCATGCACGGTGGTCGAAACGGACAGAAGGAGCAGGATTAATAGAAAAGACAGCTTGCGCAGCGCATTCACCTCTTAATGAATTGGAATTTAGAGTCAGCAACAGGTTTCCGAAACGCGAATCACGCGAATAGGACGAATGCCGCGAAAAAGCTGTTAGCCGTCGGCAGTTATCTATCTCCCAAGACACCGTACGGGGACGTGCAGCATGCTTCGACAGGCTCAGCATGCGGCCCGGCGTGTCACGGGCCGGGCCATCGGATCTAAAATCGCTCGTCTGATCGCCAGGGAGATTCCTCCCCGGCGCACGTGTGGCGGATATCCATCCGGCCTCTTGCCCTCTGATACAGTGTTGTCGGCAGGCAGCAGACAGAGTACCGGGCCTGTTTAGATACCCCCGGCATCTGATACTGTGTTGTCGGAGGAATCCTTTCTACGACCCGGCCCCTGGCCCCTGACACCCGATCCCCTTTTCGCGTCTTTCGCGTTTCAAAGAGCATACGAATCGGAGTCGTAGCCTAAGCATGCTAGACGCACTGCGCCCGCGTCTATTTCCGTTTGGCGGGGGCCAGGTCGCTGCGTGACCCGATCTTCTCAACAAACCGGCCGATGCGCTCAATGGCGATCTGGATATTGTCCACACCGGTTGCGTAGGAGCAGCGAAGATAACCCTCACCGCACTCTCCGAAGGCGTTTCCCGGCACTACCGCAACCTTCTCCTCGAACAACAGCCGCTCGGAGAACTCCTCGGATGTAAGCCCGGTGCGTCGGATGGAAGGAAAAGCGTAGAAAGCGCCGCCTGGCATGATGCAGTCGAGGCCAATGGAGTTGAGCCCTGAGACGATCAGCCTCCGCCGCCTAACGTACTCCTCCACCATCTTGTCACTGTCCGACTCACCGTTTTTGATGGCCTCGATCGCAGCCATCTGGCTCATAATCGGCGCGCAGAGCATGGTGTACTGATGGATTTTCATCATGCACTCTATGATGTCAGGCGTCGAAGCCGCGTACGCGATCCGCCATCCGGTCATAGCGTATGCCTTGGAGAACCCGTTAAGCAGGACCGTGCGGTCATAGGCGCCGCTAAGCGTCGGAGTGCAGGTATGGCAGCATTCGTACGTCAGCCGGTCGTAGATCTCGTCGGAGATTATATACAAATCGTGTTTGCGGGCGACGTCGACAATGGCCTGCAGTTCATCGCGCAGTATGGTCGCGCCGGTTGGGTTCGATGGATAGCTTACGATAACGGCCTTTGTGCGAGATGTTACGGCGGCATCGACCTGTGCGGCGGTCACCGTGAATCTGTCCTCTGCGGTTGTCGGCAGCGGGACGGGCACTCCGCCTGCAAAAAGGACGCACGGCTTATATGACACGTAGCACGGCTCAGGAACCAGGACTTCGTCTCCAGGGTTCAGGATTGCCCGCAGCGCGAGGTCCATCCCCTCGCTTACGCCGACGGTTATGAGCACCTGGTTCTCAGGATTGTAATCCAGTCCCCAGCGTTCGTCCAGGTAACGCGAGATCAACGTCCTCAGTTCGAGAAGGCCGTAGTTGGACGTGTAGTTGGTGAAACCCTTTTCAAGCGAGTAGATGCAGGCCTCTCGGATGCGCCAGGGGGTGACAAAGTCCGGCTCGCCCACACCGAGCGAGACTACGTCCTGCATCTGAGACACGATGTCGAAAAACCGCCGGATTCCCGATGCCGGTACCGATTGGACTACATGAGATATAGGTTTCATATTAGGGTCATGGGTCATGGGTCATAGGTCATGGGAAGGCCCTCTGTCACCTTAACCCTTCAATCTAAAATCTAAAATCTAAAATCCCTCTGTCCCTGTCAGGGCGCTACAGCCAGCCGCCTGTCCTTTGTTGGCTCCTCAATCATCTCCGAATCCACTTTATATCGCTTCAGGACAAAGTGGGTTGCGGTAGACAGGACGCGATCTATCGTAGCGAGCTTTTCCGCCACGAAGAAGGCGACCTGCTGCATAGAGCTTCCGGCCACGAGAAGTCTGAGATCATAATCCCCGGATACGAGGTAGACCGATATTACCTCGGAAAACCTGTAGATTCGCTCTGCAACATCGTCGAACCCAACGCCGCGCGATGGGCTGACCTTCACGTCGATGAACGCATAAACAAGCTCGCGGCCCGCCTTCTCCCAATTGATGACGGTCTTATAGCGCCTTATGATCCCCTGTTCCTCGAGCGCCGCAATCTCCCGGCGGACGCTCTCCTCATCCCTACCGGTCATGGTGGCAATCTCGGCGGGAGTAGTTCGAGCGTCCTTCTCGAGGACCTTCAAAATATCTGCTGCTGGGTGTTCTATCGCTGCCATTTGCTAAAATATACCACCAGCAGCCGGACGGTGTCAATGCGGAATCGAATGGGGGCAGGGCTTACGCATTAAAACAAGTGAGCCCAAGTTGGGTGGCGATCTTCGAATCGCCACCCTTCTGCTTCACGCTCGGGCGGATTTGCGATCAGTACTGTCGAAAGTTCTGTAACTAACATAATTGCATAGAGCGTATAGAATAAGAAGTCCAGGATCGCACATCGTCTGCGAGCCAGAACTTGACGG